>CAMZCW010000049.1 GCA_947305045.1 uncultured Bacteroidales bacterium
TCTACCGGGGCATGCCGGCATCGGCCAAACTGGCCGCCTGCGGCTTCATGATCTTTGGCTGCGGCTGTGAAATGGCCGGCATTACGGTGAGCCGCGGTATTGTGAAGTGGTTCAAGGGCCGTGAGATGGCCCTGGCCATGGGCTCGGAGATGGCCCTGGCCCGTCTGGGCGTTGCTACCTGCATGATTTTCAGCCCCTTCTTCGCCCGCCTGGGCGGCAAGGTGGATGTCTCCCGCAGCGTGGCCTTCGGCGTGGTGCTCCTGTGCATCGCCCTCATCATGACCATCGTGTACTTCTTCATGGACAAGAAACTGGACGAGCAAACCGGTGAGGAAGAAGAAAAGGACGATCCTTTCAAAGTGTCCGACATCGGCAAAATCCTCTCGGACGGCGGCTTCTGGATTGTGGCCCTGCTGTGCGTGCTGTACTATTCCGCCATCTTCCCCTTCCAGAAATATGCGGTGAACATGTTGCAGTGCAACCTGTCCCTGACGCTGCCGGAGGCCGGGTCCTTCTGGGCCGGCTCCAGCGTAACCCTTATCCAGTACTTTATCATGCTGCTGGTGGCCGCTGCCGGTTTTGCCAGCAACTTCCAAAAGAAGAAGTCCAACCAGTATCTCCTGCTGTGCGTCTCCGTGCTGGCTCTCATCGTGTACTGTTATATGGGATACATGCGGCAGAGCGCAGAAGCCATCTTTGCGGTGTTCCCGCTGCTGGCCGTGCTCATCACCCCCATCCTGGGAAACTACCTGGACCACAAGGGTAAGGGCGCCTCCATGCTGGTGCTGGGCTCCATTCTCCTGATTGCCTGCCACCTTACCTTCGCCTTCGTGTTGCCTGCTTTCAAGGGCAACGACCTGGGCGGCGTCATCGTAGCCTATGTGACCATCCTGGTGCTGGGTGCCAGCTTCTCCCTGGTTCCCGCCGCCCTGTGGCCGTCCGTTCCCAAACTGGTGGATGCCAAGGTGATCGGCAGCGCCTATGCCCTCATTTTCTGGATTCAGAACATCGGCCTGTGGCTGTTCCCGCTCCTGATTGGCAAGGTGCTGGACAAAACCAACCCGGGCGTAACGGACCCCACCGCCTTCAACTACACCGCCCCGCTGGTAATGCTGGCCTGCCTGGGTCTCGCCGCCCTGCTGCTGGGCCTGGTTCTCAAGGTGGTGGACAAGAAGAAAGGCCTGGGCCTGGAGCTCCCCAACATCACGGCTGAATAATGGCAACTCCCTCTCAGAAAGGTTTTTACAGGTCAGCGGCTTGGATAGCGCTGGCCTGTTTGGTAGTGCCGATGTTCGCATCGTACTACTTTGACGATATGTTCTCCAGCATATCCTACCTGTTCGAGAACGCTTCGCTCACGCAGCTTGGCTGGGACGCGGCCGGCTACGGCCTCTACGCCAGCGGTTACAGCGTGCTGTGCGTCTTCGGCGGCCTGGTTGTAGGCGGTATCCTGCTGGACAAATGGGGCGTCCGCGTGAGCGGCTCCGTCTTTGTGGGCATGATGGCGGCCGGCGCAGGAATGGTCCTCTGGGCCCTTCTCAGTGGCGCCTCCTGGTCACTCCAGGCGGCCTGTGTGGGCGTCATGTTCTTCGGCCTGGGCAGTGAGATTGCCGGAACTGCCGTTACGCGCAGCATCGCCAAATGGTTCAAAGGCGGGCCGATGGCCCTCGCCATGGGCCTCCAGCTGGCCATCGCCCGTCTGGGCACGGCCTTCGCCCTGGTGCTCTCGCCCATGCTGGTGAAGGAGCAGGCGGGCCACGTGTACACGCTCGCGGAAACCGCCCGTCCCGCCCTGGTGGGCATGGGCCTGATGGCCCTGGGCCTTATCCTCTGGGCCGTCTTTGTGGCCCTGGATGCCCGTAGGGACAAGGCGTCTGTCATTCCGAGCGAAGTCGAGGAATCTCCTGTCGTGAATGACGACGACACCTTCCGCTTCAAGGACGTCCTGGGCGTGCTGGGTAACAAGAATTTCTGGCTTCTGGGCCTTCTGTGCGTGCTCTTTTACAGCAGCATCATCGCCTTCAAGAAATTTGCCGGGGCCATCCTCATTCCCCGTTTCGACATTCCTGCGCAGGCGGCCGGCTGGATGGTGTCCATGCTGCCGTTCTCCACGGTCATTTTTGCCCCGCTGTTCGGTATGCTGGTCGATAAAGCCGGCAAGGGCACGCGCTGGATGGTCATCGGCGCTATATTGGCGCTCATCGCCCATCTGCTCCTGGCTTTTGCCCCCGCCGGTGTGCCTTTCTGGGGATATCTGGCCATGGTTTTCCTGGGCTTTGGCTACTCGCTGGTGCCGGCGGCCCTCTGGCCCTCCGTTCCCAAGATTGTGCCGGATAAGGTGCTGGGCACCACCTTCGCCCTCATTTACTGGGTGCAGAACCTGGGCCTGCTGAGCTTCAAATGGGTGGCCGGTGTCATCCTGGGCAAGGAAGGCAACGGCCCCGTTTCCGTGGAGCTCATGTTCGTGAGCCTCTGCGTCGCCGCCGTAGTGGTGGCACTGATGTTCCGCCGCACGGCCGCCCGCCATCCGGACCTCAAACTGGATTTGCCCAACAGCTAAAGATTCGTACCCCAGTCCGGATTGGGCTTGGCGCCCATTTCCAGGCACAGCTCCCCGCCGGAGACAAGGGCTTCGTGCGGGAGGAAGGGGCTGTTCCACTCCTTCCCGTTTAGCGTAGCCCGCTGGATGTATTTGGCATCGGCCGATACGCCTTTGGCCTTGACAGTGAACGTTTTCCCATTGGACAGATGTATCACGGACTTCTCAAAGAGGGGACTGCCGATGGTGTATTCTGCCAGTCCCGGTGTGACGGGGTACAACCCTACCGAGGAAAACACCACAAAGGAGGTCATGCCACCACCGTCTTCGTCGCCGGGAATGCCCATGAGGTCGTTGCGGAACCACGTACGGAGCATCTGTCGGATGCGTTTCTGCGTTTTCCAGGGTGCTCCGGCATAGTTATACAGATAGGGAACATGCAGGGAAGGTTCGTTGGCCATGGAGAACTGGCCCACATTGCCGGTATGGTCCGGCAGTTTGGAATAAAACTCGAATTTGCTGTGCCCCAGCGGGGTGGCAAACATCCGGTCCAGTTCTGTGATAAACGCCTCCCGGCCGCCCATCAGTTGAATCAGGCCTGCAATGTCGTGCTGGACATCCCAGCGATACACCCAGGCGTTGTTCTCGTCATAGAATTCCCGTGCACCTAAACCGCCGGGGAAGGTATAATCCATATTCGGAATCCAATTCCCATCCTTGTCTTTGGGGTGGAAGAAGCGGGTTTCCGGGTTAAAAAGGGTCCGATAACGCTGTGACAGCGCCAGGAAGCGGGTAGAGAGGCTGTCATCTCCGGCCTGGGCGGCCAGCTGTGCCAGGCACCAGCAGTCATAAGCGGTTCCCAGTGTCACTGCCACAGGCTGCCGTTTTTCGAAACTGTGTACGTTGGGATCAGTCTCGGCTTCGCCTTCCCGGAGGGCCGGAATATAGCCGTTTTCCCAGTAAAAGCGGTCGATTAAGCCAGCCGGAGCCGCAGACCAGGGCGCCAGCGTTTTTTCCGTAATGCCCTTGTATGCCACTTCCAGGGCGGCCTTTCTGTCAAAGTCCAGACCTTTTACGGCGGCATCGGCAAAGGTGGCGACGGTATGGTTGCTATTCATGCGACGGGTATCCCCACTGATTTCCGGGAAGGTTGGCATCCAGTCTTTGCCATTCTCCCGGGCCATCCGGATAAAGGAGGTAAGGATGGCTTCTTCCGTGTGGCTGTCTGTCAGGAGCCTGAGCGGATGGGCCGCCCTGTACGTGTCCCATAGCCAGTCGTCCGTATAAAACGGGATACCGCCGTCCTCATGTACGGTCCCGTCCTCTGCACTCCAGTACCGGCCATCTTCGCTAATGCAGACCGGGCGTTCAAAGGTCCGGTAATAAGAAGTGTAAAAAACGGTTTTGTCGTCCTCTGAACCGCCTTGAACGGCAATGCGGGAAAGGGTTTTGTTCCACAGGTCCCGTCCCTGCCGCGCCTGTGCATCCACGTTATAATGGTTCAGCTCTCGCCGCAAATTGGCCTCTGCCTGCTCTGCGCTGATATAGGAAACGCCATAGCGGAGGTGTACTACGGGGGAGTCGAATCCCCAAATGGCAAAAGAGGTATCTCCATCTTGCGCCATACGGAGTGTCTTGGGCTCCTCCTGGCTTTCCATACAAAGAAAGACCGAGGTTTTATCGTCTATGTGTTGGATGCCCTTAAGGGTGTTCCCGTCCATGTGTACCTCTCCGTTGAGGCTGGCAATAGAAAGGGACAGCGGCCGGTCGCTTCTGAGTTCATACAGGGCCGATTGGTGCGAGGGCGCAAAACGTACGTCAATGCTGCCATCGGCTACGGAGACCTCCCACAGGTAAGGCGTAAGGTGTTCGTTGTCGTAGGTGAGCGGGAGCACGGGAGAGGTTACTTCATCGGCCGTTACGGATAGTTTAAAGGCCGACCGTTCCCGATGATTGGTCACCACCAGCGGCAGACCGTTCATATACTCGGAAGTGTAGTCTGCCCGCTCGGGATAGATGCGCAACATGGAGTTGGGCAGCTGGACCGTAGCGAAAGTGGGGACCAGCAGGTGACTGATGTTGCCGATATACGGGTTTACATAATCGACAGGCGTCTTTGCTTGCTGGCAAGAAAACGAAAAAAATAGAGCCAGGAGGCTGTAGAAGGCGTTTTTTTTATTCATAAATTGTTCCGGAGCTGCAAATGAGTCGCACTCCGCGGGTATAAATGTAAGAGAAAATATGCTCTTTTTCAAAAAAAAGGCGTATTTTTGACAAAGATATGATGAAACCTAGTTGGGAAAAAACCCTTTGGGTCATGTTGTTCATGACCCTATCCTTCCTGCTTCCTGCCAAGGTGAAGGACGGCCTTTTATTCCGTTCCTACGATGTCGTTTCGGACCAGCGCACGTCGCTGGATATTCCTTCGCCCGGTAATTACCTGAACTTCCAGGATTCCCTGAACGTATCCTTCGATGTCCGCCTGGAGTTGGACCGCGGACGCTTTGGCTATGTGTGTCGTTTGTTCGTGGACGGCGAGGAGCCTATCGACCTGCTGCTTTCAACCCCGCAGGGGGGCGGCACCTCACTTGTTTTTACCGGCAATCACCGGGACATGGTTCCTCTTTATCATTCGGACCCCATCCTCTCCCTATGGCAGAATGTGCACATGAGCGTAATAAAAAGGGGGGATCAGATGCACGTTTTGGTGAACGGAAAGGACCTCTATCAGTTTCAGACGGCACAAGTGCGCCACACCTGCTCCATCAGCTTCGGGAGGGGGAATAATGACAAAAATACCACCACGGATGTCGCGCCTATGGTTATCCGCAACCTGCGTGTCCGCACGGACAAGCGGAGACCTTATTTCTGGGTCATGTCCGACGAATCGGAAATGAAATCCGGCACAGGCCTCCCGGTCCAAATCAACAATCCGGTCTGGTTGCAGGACTATAACCGCAAATGGCGGAAAGTCTGGTCGGAAGAAATGCCGTCCACTACGTACATCTGTCCCGATACCCTGCGCGGGCGCCTGTGGTTTGTATCTGAGGGTAAGGTGGTTTGCTATCAGGTGAATACCGGTTCCTGGTGGAGCCGCCAGTCCTCGCGGAAGTTGAAGCTGGGTCTGGCTGTCAATGACCTGGTTATTCTCTCGGACGGTACCCTGGCCTTCGCAGACGAAGGCCTCTTGCCGCACTTTCTCCGATACGATGCCGATGCAGGGGAGTGGGAACAGGATAATCCGCGCCAGCACAGCTCCTTGCACCTGCACCATAATACCCTGTATCTTCCCGACAGCGATCAGTTTGTGTACCTGTTCGGCTATGGCCAGTATCGTTACCACAAAAGTGCCACCATCTGGAGCGAGGCAACGGACAGCGTGCAGGTCATGGAACTGCCGGGGGTGTTTCCGCGTTATCTGGCGGGCGCCGGTTATCGCAACGGACTCATTTATGTGCTGGGTGGAAAGGGCAATGACATAGGAATTCAGGAACTGGGCATACACTTGTATGACGACTTCTTTTCCCTGGATTTGAAGGACGGCACCTTGAGTCGGCTTTGGCGCAGTGAGGTCATGAATGGGGAGGTGGCTGTGAAAGATCTTCTTTTCAGTGCCGATGGATCTTCGTTCCTTACGCTCACCTTTAACCCGGATGTGTATGAATCGGCCCTTCAATTGCGCCGGTTTTCCATGGCCGACGGCCATTCAGAATTATTAAGTACCCCCCCCCATCCCGTTCCCTTTCCTTGATGTCGAGTCGGAAGCCCGTCTCTTGTACGATCCCCGTGAGGAAAATTATGTGGCGGCCGTCGCCTGCAAGGAACCGGATGGTGTTTTCCGGGTCTCGGTATATCTGTTAGGGGCTCCGCTGCTGGATGCCGCGGAAGGACATGTCGTAAAGCGGATCGGTCACCTGGGCTGGGGACTCCTGCTGTGTTTCTGCCTGGGGCTTGCCGGTATCTGGGCGTGGAGGCGTTTCAGGCGCGGAAAGGCGGCGCAGATCAAGGCTGTACCCCGGCCCTCCAAACAGCCGCCCGTACGGCTTTTGGGCGGTTTCAGGGTATATGGCGCGGGCGGAGAAGACATTACGTCCTGCTTTACCCCGCAAACGAAACGCTTCTTTGTGCTTCTTATCCTGTATACAGTGGAATACGGCGGTGTTTCCAATGCCAAACTCAAGAGCCTGCTGTGGTCGGACAAGTCGGACGAGAGCTACAATAATAACAGAGGTGTCACCATGAAAAAAATCCGCACGGTACTGGAGCAGGTGGGCGATCTGGACTTTGTCTCCGATGGCGGCCAGTGGAAGGTTTCCGGCAACACGGCGCTCTGTGATTACTTTGTTGCGGCAGAGGCTCTTCGGCAGGGAGGAACGCTGGAAGAACTCCTGGAAGTAGCTTCCTGGGGCCCTCTCCTTCCGGAGCTGCAGTTGGACTTCCTGGACCCGTTCAAGTCCAGCCATACCAACCGGGTTCTTCAGGGGATGGAGCATATCCGGGAACAGATGGGCAGTGCGCTTACACCGGTCCAGTCCGAGCAATTGGCTGACTGTGCCCTGCTGTTCGATTCGCTGGAGGAGGACGCTATCCGCTTCAAGTGCCACGCCCTTATTGCCCAGAAACGCCTGGGTACTGCACAGCAGGTATTCTCCCGTTTTGCGGAGGAATACCGACAGGTGATGGGCGAGCCTTTTTCTGTCGATTTCAAGGCTTTTATAAAAAAATAATTTTTAGTAAGGCTTCCGTTAATCCCCTTGTTAATATTACGCGCGTACATTTGTGGCAAATTAACGTAATGTACGGCCGCATAATAAAAACACTGTTCTGTTTAGCCGGAGTCTTTCTTGTTTCCTGCTCCCAGAATAAAGAACCCGTCCCGGAATCCGAACCGGAGGAGACGGCAGCATTGCCTGTTGCTGTTGATATTTCCTTGTCCGGCATCCAGAAACTGTCCTGGGGAGGCACGTTGCCGTTACAGATTGGCCTGCGTCCTGCCAGTGCGTTGGAAGGCCTGGAGAAAGAGGGCCTGCCCGGCATGCTTTCGGTGGAGCGGGCCTATGTTCATTCCGCAGAGCCACTGGACGTGGAATTGCGGGATGTGCGTCTGGTGAAAACGGACAACGCACTCCGTTTCGAAGCCGTACTTGCCGATAAATGCACCCGGGGAACCTATTCCGACGACGTCCGTATCGTCTTTACCCGGGAAGGAAAAACGGTGGGATCGCCGGCATTCCATGTGGTTTCCCAAGCCTTCGATGGACTGGGAACCGGCCTTCCTACCGTCATCATCGATACGCCGGGACATGCGCCTATCACCAGCAAGGAGACCTGGGTGGAGGGCGTCAAAATGCTTATTTTTGATGCCGACATGCGCCTGGCCTATCAGGGTGACACCCAGATGAAAGGTCGGGGCAACAGCACCTGGACGCAGTTCCCGAAAAAACCTTATGCCCTGAAACTGGACAAGAAAGCGGAAATTTTGGGGATGACCAAGCACAAACGCTGGTGCCTGCTGGCCAATTGGATGGACCGCACGCTCATCCGGAACGATGTGGCCTTCGAAATAGGCCGTCGTACCGGTCTGTCCTGGACCCCTTCCGGCCGTTTTATAGAGCTTATCCTGAACGGGACGCACATGGGAAACTACTATTTGTGCGAGCAGGTGAAGGTGGACAAGGGACGGGTGAATATCTCGGAAGAGGGCGGATTTCTGCTGGAATGCGACGCCTGGTTCAACGAAGCCTTCAAGTTCCGTTCGGCCATCCACGATGTGCCCTGGCAGTTCAAAGACCCGGATGAGGTGACGGACGAGCAGTTCCAGTTTGTCCAGAAGTGGGTAAACGACATGGAACAGGCCCTGTACGACCCCGACCGTTTTGACGCCCGCGAATACAAGGATTATCTGGATGCCGCCTCCTTTGCCGACTGGTGGATCGTGAACGAACTGGCCCAGAACAGTGAGGTTAACCAGCCCAAGAGTGCCTATGTCTATATGGACGCAGGCGGCAAACTCACCGCCGGCCCTGTGTGGGACTTTGACTGGGGCACCTTCATCCCTAAAGAAAAATACAGTTACGTGGCCATGGGCGCCAAGTACTATATCCACCAGTTGTTCAAGGACCCGGCCTTCCGGTCCGTTATCAAGGAACGCTGGAACCTGTGCAAGGACCAACTGGCCACCATCCCGGCCTACATTGACGCGGTCGCGGCCACCCTGGTGGCGTCCGATGCCTTGAACAGCGCCATGTGGCCCATTAACCGTACCACCAATCATGATGAGCAGTTGTACTACAGTGAGGCGGTTGCGCGCCTGAAGAAAGGTTATCAGGAAAAATACGACTGGCTGAATACAAACATTAACTCATATTAGTACGCTTATGAATACCCAACCCTCTTTGTTGAGCAAAATGCTCCTGACGCTGGGCCTGGCTGCTTTACTGCTTGGGACCTGCGGAATGGATGCTTTTGCCCAAAAGAACCCATCAGGGGCACGTACCCTGGTTGGTACTGTTACGGCAGGGGAGCCTTTCCCCGGCCCGCTCCCCGGTGCTACGGTATTGAATACCAAGACTAAGCAGGGTGTCGTCACCGACGCTGACGGTCATTATTCCATCCGTGTTACCGGTCCCGATGATATCATCCAATTTCGTTTTCTGGGCTATAAGGACGTGGACCGCATCGCCGGTGTGGCCGCCCGTCTGGATGTGGAGATGGAAGATGCATCCAATGTACTGGACGAGACCGTGGTTATCGGTTATGGTACAACCAAGAAAAGAGATATAACCGGCTCCATTGTCTCCGTGACCAAGGAAGACATTGAGAACAAAATGCCCACCAATGTGTACGATGTGCTGCAGGGTACCGCTGCCGGTGTCCAGGTGACTTCCGGTTCCGGTCAGCCGGGTGAAGGCTCTTCCGTCATCATCCGTGGTACTTCAACCATGAACGATGCCGGTGTAGGACCCCTGTGGGTGGTGGATGGCGTCCCCAGCACGGACATCGACCAGTTGAACCCGTACGACATCGAATCCATAGAAGTCCTCAAGGATGCCGCCTCTGCGGCTATCTACGGTTCTCGTTCGGCCAATGGCGTCATCCTGGTAACCACCAAGCGCGGTAATGAGAGCAACCCGGTATTGGAAATCCGCTATCAGCACTCCGTAGCCAGCCTTACACACAAGCTGCCTCAAATCAACGCCAACCAGTACCGCGATATGCAGAAGGGCTATCTGGAATATGCCGAGGGTGAAGGTGACGGCCTGGTTTCCCAGGCGGTGGTGAATATCTTGAACTCTCAGCTGGGTGACCCCTACAACGTGCTTCTCAACGAGGATAACGACTACCAGCAGCAGGCATATCGGATGGCCCATAAGGATCAGGTGGACCTGAGTTTCGGCGGTGCCAGCAAGCAGCTCAAATACATGCTGATGGGCGGTTTCTATAATGAGCAGGGTATCATCCGGAATACCAATTTCCGGCGTGCCTCCATCCGCCTGAATGCCGACTATACGGCCAACCGCGTGCTGTCCCTGGGTACCAAGATCAACGCCAGCTACGCCCGCAAGGACGGTGTGGAAGAGGCCGGTTACCTGAATAGCATCCTTTCCCGCAAACCTACGCTGAGCATGTACTATCCAGACGGCACGCTCATCGGCACCCTTTGGGGCATGAGTCCGCTGGCGGCGAACCTTCAGACCAACTTCAACGAGTATTTTCGCGCATCTATCTTCCAGTTCCTGGACCTCAAGTTCGGCGAGCACTTCAAGTGGACCTCCAACCTGAATGCGAACTTTGGCTTGGTGCGTTACACCTACATGCGTCCGACCGCCCTCAGTGACCAGTACCTGCACAACTACGGTCAGCAGCGGAACACCATGACCTTCGACCTGATGAATGAGAACTACCTGAATTTCACTTATTCCATCAATGAGAAGCACAACTTCCAGGCAATGGCCGGTTTCTCCCTCCAGACCTGGCGTACCAACCTGGATTACTTCAAGGGACAGGATTCCGCCACGGACGCCGTCTGGACAATGAACGCCTTCGCAGCCAATTTCGACCTCACGGCCACCGGCAGCACGGAAACCCGCCACAACATGCTTTCCGGTTTTGCCCGCTTCACGTATAACTACAAGTCCCGCTATATTTTCTCGGCCAATGTCCGCGCCGATGGATCTTCGCGTTTCGCCAAGAACAAGAAGGTGGGTCTGTTCCCATCCGTGTCTGCGGCCTGGCGTTTGTCCGACGAGCGATTCATGCGGGGCGTCAAGCGGGCGCTCAAGCTCTCCGACGCCAAGATCCGCGCCAGCTACGGTATTACGGGTAACGAGGCCATCGGTGACTACGATTCGCAGTTGAGCTATGCCATCGGCGGCATTTACGACGGCGTGGCCGGCGTCACCGCTTCCCGCATCGCCGTGAACGACCTGGGCTGGGAACGTACCCGCCAGTTCAATGCTGGTTTGGACCTGAGTTTCCTGCAGGGTCGCTACCAGCTCACCGTGGACTACTTCGACAAACTCACGGACAACCTGCTGGCCAATTACGAGATTCCCAAGGAATGGGGCTTCAACACCGTACGCAAGAACATCGGATCCATTGACAACCGGGGCGTGGAGCTTGCCTTTAAGGGTACCTTCCTGAACAGGCGCAATTATTACCTGCATGTAGATGCCAATGTCACCTACAACCGTAACCGCGTGGTGGAACTGGCCAACCATACGGACTACATCTACAGTGATAACTGGTACATCTCCGAGGGACGTCCGTTGGGCGATTTCTACGGATACAAGTTCCTGAACGTATTTCCTTACGATGAGTCCAATGCTTTTACGGCCGACTGGAAACAGCTCACGCCGGTGTTCGAGGGCGGCGCCTTCAGTCATTATACGCTGGACGGTAAGCGCTACGAAGGTGACGTACACCAGAAGACCCTGCCCAGCGGCGTTCCGTTCCGGGGGGGTGACATCAACTGGGAGGAGAATCCGGAGCACCGCGACGGTATCATCAACGACCAGGACCGCATGATTCTGGGCAATGCACAGCCGTTCCTTACCGGTGGTCTTACGCTTACGCTCCGTTTGTGGCAGTTTACTTTCACGGCCGGCTCCTATTTCTCCTTTGGCGGAAAAATTTACAACTTTGCCCGTTATAACCAGGATCAGGCAAGCATGGCCGCCTGGTCCACTACGCCCACAATCAACTGGGTAAACAACTTCTGGGTAAAACAGGGTGACAAAGTGGATTATCCGCGCCCGTTCGCAGATAGTTTCCAAAACGACCGCCGCGTGAATTCCCGGTACATTGAGGATGGCTCTTTCTTCAAGATCAAGAACATGCGCCTGACCTACCGCTTCAAGCCCAGCGTGACCCAGCGAATGCATGTGCGCGGCCTGGCCCTGTATGCCTTCGTGACCAACCCGTTCACTTTCACGGCCTACAGCGGCTACGACCCCGAATTCTCCAATTACAGTGCCCTCTCCATCGGTATGGATACCAACCGGTTCCCGCGTAACCGTGAGGTCGGCCTTGGTTTTACCCTCAATCTCTAAACTATGCGAAAGAATATGAAATCGACGATACATTCCTTACTCATTTGCATGCTGGGCGCCGCGCTGGCAGTCCCTTCCTGCAGGATGCTGGATGCCGAGCCCGTCAGTGAGATTCCCCAGAGCGAGATGTGGCAGAACCAGCGCGACGTGAATGCGGGCATTGCAGAAATCTACGCCTCCTTCCGTACGGCGCTGCGGACCAACTGGTTCTGCTGGGGAGAGATGCGATCCGACAATTTTGTGTTGTATCAGGAATTGCCCAACGAATACGGCAAGCTCATCATGAACCAGATGACTACGGACCTTCCGTCCACCAACTGGACCAGTCTGTACAAGGTTATCAGCAATACCAACTTTGCCATTCAGAACATTCCCAACGCCAATATTACGGACCAGACCCTCAAGAACGACTATCTTGCCCAGGCCTATGCCATGCGTGCCCTCTGCTACTTCTATGCGGTGCGCGTATGGGGGGCCGTTCCGGTGTATCTGGATCCGGTGGACAACCTGGCCGACGCCAAGGTGCAGGGCCGTACGCCCAAGGACGAGGTCCTGCGCGATGTCATTATCCCGGATCTGGAACTGGCGGAATCGCTCATCGACCCGTCCAATGTGGAGCGCAAGCGCATCAGCCGCAATGCCATTTATGCTATTCTGGCCGATGCCCAGATGTGGCTGGGCGAGTGGGAGCAGGCCGATGCCACCATCGACCGCTTTATGGCAGCCAATGGCAGCCCGGATGCCACCATAACCAACTCCAAGGTGATTTTCCAGTCCAACCTGGAAGAACTGAAGAACAGCTTTGTCACCGGACTCAATAACAAGGCCGGCGACAACAATCCCCAGGTGGACGAATACGGTGACCCCAACGAGTTCATCTTCGTGATTCATCACAATATCAACGAGGCGGGACTGAGCAATTATTCCATGATCTGGAGCATCCTGGGTTGCGGAATGGGTCAGGGCTCCACCGTGGTGCTCTCACCCAAGCTGCAGGCTGTATATGAGGCATCAGTGGCCAGTGCCCCCATCGACAAGCGCATGGAGCAGTATCTGTGCCCTTCCAAGTCGGACCGTTCCA
>CAMZCW010000050.1 GCA_947305045.1 uncultured Bacteroidales bacterium
TTTTGCATACTATGACGGACAAGAAACCACCGATTTATCTTTTTACAGACGGCGCAGCCAGCGGAAACCCGGGGCCCGGAGGCTACGGGATTGTGCTGCGTTGCGGCAGTTATGAGAAGGAACTGTCGGGCGGTTTTGCCTGTACCACCAACAACCGGATGGAGCTATTGGCAGTCATCGTAGGGCTGGAACAAATCCGCTGGGACAACGCGGAGGTCCATGTCTGGAGCGACTCTTCCTATGTAGTCAAAGCGCTCAATGAGGGCTGGCTGGACAAATGGAAGACCATCGGCTTCAAAGGCAAAAAGAATGTGGACCTCTGGCTCCGCTTCGACGCCGTGTACAAGCGGCACCGGGTGGCGTTTCACTGGCTCAAGGGCCATGCCGGCCATCCGGAAAACGAGCGCTGCGACCGCCTGGCCGTAGCCGCCTACCATGAGCCCGACCTGCCGGAAGACAGCGGCTATCTGGCAGAAAACACACAACTACTTTAAAATTTAATTGTAAGCATATGGCACTCCCTAAACTTGTTGTGGGAATCACCCAAGGAGACAGCAACGGTATCGGTTATGAGGTCATCATTAAATCCCTGGCCGACGAACGCATCCTGGACTCTTTTACCCCTGTCATTTACGGCTCCTCCAAACTGCTGGGCTTTTACAGGAAAACGCTGCATAACATAGGCCCCATGGACGTAAACGTGATTGCGTCCGCTGCCGATGCCCGTCCGCGCAAGGTGAACCTGGTCAACTGCCTGCCGGACAACATTTACGCAGAACCCGGCCAGAGCACCCCGGAAAGCGCAAAGAACGCCATCGCCGCGCTGGATGCCGCCGTTAAAGACCTCAAAGACGGACAGATAGACGTCCTTGTCACTGCGCCCATCAACAAGCGCGCCATGAATGCGGAAGGTTTCTCCAACACCGGCCACACGGAGTTCCTCCAGAAGGAGTTCGGCGTGGACGATGTCACCATGATCATGGTCAGCGACCAAATCAAGATTGGCGTAGTCACCGGCCACATTCCCCTCAGGGACGTTCCGGGAAGCATCTCCAAGGAATCCATCCTGGGCAAGCTGCGCATCATGAAGGCCTCGCTGGAGCGTGACTTTGGCGTGGCGGATCCCAAGATTGCCGTACTGGGCCTGAACCCGCACTGCGGGGACGGCGGCCTGCTGGGCGACGAAGAGCAGAACATCATCCTGCCGGCCGTCAAAGCCGCCCAGGAGGAAGGTATCCAGGCCTTTGGTCCCTACTCCCCCGACGGATTCTTCGGCCTGGGCAATTACAGCCGCTTTGACGCCACCCTGGCCATGTACCATGACCAAGGTCTGGCGCCGTTCAAGGCCCTGGCCTTTGCCGATGGCGTCAACTACACCGCCGGCCTGCCGGTGGTACGCACTTCACCGGACCACGGCACCGCCTATGAAATGGCCGGCCGCGACGAGGCCGATCCGCGTTCCATGATGAGCGCCATTTACACCGCCATTGACATTTTCCGGAAACGCCTCCAGTACGATTCCCTGATGGAGGGCCGGCTCAGGGAAAAAGAGTAGCCCGTCAGGAAATCTGGGAATAGTCTTTGGTTTGGTATTTGTCCCGCTTGAGCTCTGCGGCAAGCGGAGCGTTGCGTTCCTGGGAAAGGGTGGAATCCTGGTCCAGGATATGCTGGGCATAACCGCGGGCATCCGACAGGATGAGCCCGTCCTTGGCCAGGGAGGCAATGTTCAGGCTGATGGGAAGGCCGCTTTGCTGGGTGCCTTCCAGGTCTCCGGGGCCGCGCATCTTCATGTCTTCCTCCGCCAGTTCAAAACCGTTTTCCGTGGCGCAGAGAAGGTCCAGGCGTTTCTGGCTTTCCTTGGACACTTTGGTACCCCGCATGAGAATACAGTATGAGCGTTCTGCGCCGCGCCCCACACGGCCGCGCAGCTGGTGCAGCTGGCTCAGGCCAAAGCGTTCTGCGCTTTCAATGACCATCACGGAAGCATTGGGCACATCCACGCCCACCTCAATAACCGTGGTGGAAACCAGGATATTGGCACGGCCGGCCACAAAGGCATCCATGTTAAAGGCCTTTTCCTGCGGCGTTTGCTGACCATGGACGATGGCCACCTTGTACTGCGGCAGCGGAAAGGCTTTCACAATTTCCTCATACCCCAGTTCCAGGTTCTTGTAGTCCAGTTTCTCGCTCTCGAAGATGAGCGGATACACGATGAACGCCTGCCGGCCCTTGGCAATCTCGTCCCGGATAAAGTTGTGCATGGCGTGGCGCTTGCCCTCCCCTACGCACAGGGTCTGGACGGGTTTTCTGCCCGGGGGCATTTCGTCAATGACGGACACATCCAGGTCTCCGTACAGGGTCATGGCCAGGGTGCGCGGAATGGGCGTGGCGGTCATCACCAGCACATGCGGCGGAACGCCCTGCCAGCCTTTGTTCCAAAGCCGGGCGCGCTGCTCCACGCCAAAGCGGTGCTGCTCGTCCACAATGGCCAGCCCCAGCGCCCGGAAATGCACAGTATCTTCTATCAGCGCATGCGTGCCGATAAGCACCCCGATGCTCCCGTCCTGCAGGCCGGCGTGAATCTCCCGCCGGTCCTTGACACCGGTATTGCCGGTAAGGAGCGCCACCTTCACGCCCGTGGGGCTGAGGTATTTGGACACATTGGCAAAGTGCTGCTGGGCAAGGACTTCCGTGGGAGCCATGAGGCAGGCCTGGTAGCCGTTACCCACGGCGATGAGAGCACTGAGCACCGCCACCATAGTTTTTCCGGAGCCCACATCCCCCTGCAACAGGCGGTTCATCTGGTGGCCGCTGCGCATATCGTCCCGGATTTCCCGGATCACGCGCTTTTGCGCACGGGTGAGCTGGTACGGCAACGCGTTGTAACAGGCGTTGAACGCCTCCCCAACAGCCGGCATCCTGAGCCCCACCGCACTGCGGCTGCGGACATATTTTTGCTTGAGCAGGGACAACTGCAGCAGGAAAAGTTCCTCGAATTTGAGCCGATAGGTGGCCTTGGCAAGGGCATGCTGGTCCACCGGGAAATGAATTTGCCTTAAAGCATAGGTGAGCGGCACCAGTCCCTTCTCCTTTAAAATATAGTCCGGAAGTGTATCCTGCAGGGTGGGCAGCACACCTTCCAGCGCCGTACCCATAAGTTTGAGCATGACTTTGCCCGTAATCCCGGCCGTCTTGAGTTTTTCCGTGGAATTGTACACCCCGGTAAGGACGCCCGTGTTGGCGCTGTCCGGCGCATCCACTTCCGGATGCACCATGTTGAGCCGCGAGCCAAAAATGGCCGGTTTCCCGAAGAAGATGAACGTCTGGCCGGGAATCAGGCGCGCATGCATCCACTTGACGCCCTTGAAGAACACCATCTCCATTTCGCCGCTCCCGTCTGCAACCATGGCGCTTAAGCGGCTCACCATGTTGTATTTGAGTTTCTCCGCGGGAAGTTCCACGCCGTTTTTACCGTATAGCCGTACCTTGGTGACCATGGCCCGTACCTGTACCTGGGCCAGGTCCGGGTGGACATCGGCAATGCGGACCACGCTGCTACGGTCTATGTAGCGGAAGGGATACGTGCGCAGAAGGTCCCCTACCGTGCTGATCGCCAGCTCGGTTTGCAGCAGCTCCGCCCGTCTGGGGCCCACTCCCGGCAAGTACTGTATGGCCGTGTCCAGGTTCATATTACAAACATACAACTTTTTTTCTTTTCAGGACCCATCCCGGCCACTTTTGTTCTGTCATTTTTGACGCCTTCTTGCGCACGCGGGTTGGATAAATCGCAAAAAAGCATTAGATTTGCACGTAAATTTAAACTGAAAAATATTTTTATGATTCGGATTCATAAGGCCGGTCTCCTTCTGGCCGTTTCTCTTGTTCTGGGAGGGTGCAGTACGCCCACGAACATTGCCTACATGCAGGATAGCTACAACGACGCCATCATTCAGGCCATCAAGACCACGCCCATACGGCTTAAGCCCATGGACCAGATTTCCATCGTGGTCAACAGCCGGGACCCGCAGATTGCCACCATGTTCAACCTCATCTATGCATCCCAGCGCCTGGGACAGCAATCGTCCACTGGAACCAATGGCAACCAGGCCTTGCTTTCTTACACCATCGACAAAGACGGAGAAATTGATTTCCCCATCCTTGGAAAAATCCAGGTAGCCGGCCTCACCCGTGCGGAGACCGCGGAACATGTCAAGAAACTGCTCGTCGCGAGCAACCAGATCAAGGATCCGGTGGTCACCGTAGATTTCATGAACCTGGGCTTCTCGGTCCTTGGAGAGGTATCCCACCCCGGCCGCTTCCGGATAGACCGGGATGCCTTCACCATCCTGGACGCCATCTCCATGGCAGGAGACCTCACCATCAACGGAGAACGGGAAAACGTCACTCTTATCCGTAACTACGGAACCGACCAGGAAATTTTCTACAAAATGAACCTGACCAAGACGGATGAAATTTTCTCTTCTCCGGCTTACTATATGGAGCAGGGAGACATTGTTTATGTCACGCCCAACCCCAAGCGGCGCCGCGAATCCACGGTGTCGGCCAACAGTGCCTTTACGCCGTCTTTCTGGATTTCCCTGGCCTCCACCGCCACCTCCATCACATCTGCCATTCTTGTCATTGTTAGAACCGCCAAATAATGAGCACTGAAAATATCACACCCATCCCTGAAGAGCAGGAGCAGTCCATCACCCTGCGGGAAATCATCGCCCTTTGTTTAGCCCGGTGGACCTGGTTTGTGGGCAGCATTGCCGTATGTATGCTGCTGGGCACCGTATATCTGCTGAAGACGCAGCCCGTATTTACCCGCTCCGCTTCGGTCCTCATCAAAGAGGACGGGAAAAAGAGCTCTTCCATCGGAGATGTCTCCCAGGCTTTTTCGAACATGAACCTGGGCCTGGGCCGCATTAATGTCTACAACGAGATTATCAATTTCACCTCACCGGACCTCATGCTGGAAGTGGTGAAACGCCTCCACCTGGAAACCAACTACCAGATGGAAAGCGGGCTGTTCAAAAAAGGCCATAGACTGTATAACCCCACGCTGTATGGCTCCTCCCTGCCCTTCACCGTCTCTTTCCTGGATTTGGGCAACAACGACGGCGTAAGGTTCACCATGGAGCCGCAGCGGGACAGTACCTATCGGATGACGGATTTCTTCATGAACGGGGCCGAATTCGAAGACCGTTTCCAGGTCGCGCCCGGAGACACCGTCAATACGCCGGCCGGCCGCATTGTCATTGAGGCCACCCCTTATTCGCAGGCCCGCTTCCCGGAAAACAACATCCTGGTGTCCCGTTCAGGCTACTTCTCCGTCGCCCGTGGATACAGCGGACGCCTTTCCGCCACCCTTCAGGAGAAAAACTCAACGGTCATCAACCTGAGCATCTCGGACGTAAACACCCAGCGGGCAGAGGATGTGCTCAACATGCTCATCAATGTTTACAACGAGAACTGGATCAAGGACAAAAACTCCATTTCCACCTCCACCAACGAGTTCATTGCAGACCGTCTCCGCATCATTGAACAGGAACTGGGCAACGTGGACAGCAACATTTCCGAGTTCAAGAGCCGCAACCGCATTCCGGATGTCAGGGCGGCGGCCAGCATGGACATGCAACTGGCCGTACAGGCCGGACAGCAGATTACAGAGGTGAGCAACCAGATTTCCATCGCCCGTTTTCTCACTTCCTATATCCGTGAATCCGAGGGGAAACTGCTCCCGGCGGACGCAGGCCTGTCCGAAGGCAGCATCTCCAACCTGATCAACCAGTACAACAGCATGCTGCTGCAGCGCAACCGCCTGGCAGAGAACAGCTCCTCGGAGAACTACCTGGTAAAGGATCTGGACTTGCAACTGCAATCCATGAAAACAGCCATTCTCTCTTCGCTGGATAACTATGTGGTTGCCCAGAACATGCAGCTGCAGTCCTACCAGAACACCCAAAGCGCCCTGGACGCCCGCGTTATCACCAACCCGCAGCGCGCCGGTGAACTGCTCAGCGACGAACGCCAGCAAAAAGTGAAGGAAGCCCTGTACCTGTTCCTCCTCCAGAAGCGGGAAGAGAACGAACTGTCACAGGCCTTTACCCCGTACAACTCCCGCGTCGTAGTGCGTCCTTACGGCAGCGGCGCGCCCGTTGCGCCCCGCAAGATGATGATTCTGCTGGTATCCCTCATGCTGGGTGCCGCGCTTCCGCTGGGCCTGATTTACCTGCTGGAGATGACCAATACCACCGTCCGCGGCAGAAAGGACCTGGAACGGATCCAAGCGCCCTTTGCCGGTGAAATTCCGGGCGTGTACCTGCACAAAGTACATCTGTGGGATCACCTGATTCCCAAGAAAGCCCTGAAAGACCGCCCGGAAGAGCGCCGGATTGTGGTAAAACCCCATTCGCGCAACATCATCAACGAAGCCTTCCGCGTGGTCCGCACCAACCTGGAGTTCATCAACACCAAGAATGCAGAGAGCAAAACCGGCGGTACGGTAATCATGATTACCTCCATGAACCCCGGCTCCGGTAAAACATTCTGTATCTCCAACTTGGCGTCCGCCTTTGCCATCAAAGGACGCAAGACCCTTGCCATAGACCTGGATTTACGTAAGAAATCGCTCTCCATCTTCGCCAACTCTCCCAAGAAAGGCGTGTCCAATTACCTGGCACACAGAGAAGAGGATTATCACCCCTTCATCGTCAAGAATATTCAAGACACGGGCCTGGATATCCTTCCGGTGGGTACGCTGCCCCCTAACCCCAGTGAGCTGCTGTCAGATGACCGCCTGGCACAAATGGTGACACAACTCCGCAAGGAATATGATTATATTTTCCTGGACTGCCCTCCCGTGGAGATTGTCACCGACGCAGACCTTATCAGCCGCGTGTCAGACATTACCATCTTTACGGTGAAAGCCGGTTTGATGGATCGCGCCATGCTGCCGGAAATCAACAAATTCTACGCGGCCCAACGCTTCCCCAACCTGGTTGTGCTGCTGAACGGCACCAATAACGCGGGACGCTACGGATACCACTACGGTTACCGCTACGGCTACCGCTATGGCTATCGTTATGGTTCCTCTTACGGCAGCCATAGTTACGGTTACGGAGATGCTTACGGCAACAAGGCAGAAGAGGAAGACCAGGACAACGGCCAGAAAGCTTAAGGTCCATGTGTCTTTTTCAGAAAAAGCAATCACTGCTCCAAAGCGATGTGCTGCAGGGATGGACAGACTGGCATAGCCACATCCTTCCCGGTGTAGATGACGGCATTCCCAAAATGGAATCCTCCCTGAAAACCCTGCACGCATATGAGCACATGGGCATCCGCGAGGTATGGCTCACGCCCCATATCATGGAGGATATTCCCAATGCCACTGCAGCGCTTCGCGAACGCTTTGAACAACTGAAAGCGGCCTATCAAGGGCCGCTTCAGTTGCATCTGGCGGCAGAGAACATGATGGACAACCTCTTTGATGAGCGTCTGGAAAAAGACGACCTGCTTCCGCTCGCGGGCCGCTACCTGCTGGTAGAAACCTCTTACTTCAATCCCCCCTATGACCTGTGGGGTATCCTGGAGAACATCCGGGCCAAAGGATATTTCCCCTTGCTGGCCCACCCGGAGCGCTATGTCTATATGGAAGAGAAAGACTACCGGAAACTCCGGGAAAAAGGCGTTGCGCTTCAACTGAATCTTGCCTCCCTGTGCGGACTGTATGGGACACTGGCACAAAAGAAATCCCTGCAACTGCTCAAACAGGGCGCCTATCAGCGCTGCGGCTCAGATTTGCACCGGCTCTCCCCCATACAAAAGGCGTTTTCCGAGCACAGATTCGACAAAAAAACCCTGACGATGGTCAGGGAATTATGCGCATTTCAAGGAGACTGAATTACTTCATCCAGCGATCCAGCCAACCAAAGTAGCTGCGATGCCAGTACAAGGCATTCTGAGGTTTCAGGATCCAGTGATTCTCATTCGGGAAAACAATCAGTTTTGACGGAACGCCCATCATCTGGGCGGCGTTGAATGCAGCCATTCCTTCATCTACCGGAACCCGGAAGTCCGAGCCGCCGTGGATGCACAGGATGGGTGTGTGCCAGTTTTGCACCAGCTTGTGCGGAGAGTTGGCATAATGACGCACAGCCGCAGGCTGGTTGCTCCAGGGGGAGCCGGCCTGCTGCAGGCCACCGAAGGTAACGCCGTCACCGGCAGGGCCAGTCTGGCCTTCCTGACAGGCATATTCCATGGGAATGCCGCCATTATCCCAGTTGGGGAACCACATTTCCTCCGTGGTCATATACATGTGCTCCTCATTAAAGATACCCGCATGCGCGATAAAACAGTCGTACACGTCCTTGTGGATACCGGCCAGATAATAAACACTGTAGCCGCCATAAGAAGCGCCACAGGCCGCCACGCCGCTCACATAGGGTTCTGCCTTGATATTGCGGGCAGCCGTGAGGTAATCCTGCATATTGAGGCCGATATAGTCACCGGATATTTCCTCGCACCAGGGCTGGCCGAAGGCCGTAGTGCCGCGGCGGTTCGGGAGTACCACCACATAGCCCTGATGGCACATGAGCAGGTAGTTCCAGCGGTAGCTCCATCCCTGCGAAAGCGTCCCCTGGGGGCCGCCCAGGCAAATCTCGATGGCCGGATAGGTCTTGGAAGGGTCGAACTGCGGCGGAAACAGCACCCAGGTAAGCATCTTCTCCCCGTCCACGGTGTCCAGCCAGCGGGCCTCGGTCTCGTGTGTATCCAGCTGGGAGAGCAGGTGCTCGTTTTCAAAGCTTAACTGTTTGATGGAATGGTCGTTCACGGCTACTAGCTCCGTGGGGAAATCCATGGAGGCATACGTAGTCAGGAGCGTACCGTCCTGCAGCACGCCAAAGGGAGCGTCAAAGTCGAACCACAGATTGTCGGCCGTAAGGCGCACAATCTCAGGCGTTTCCGACAGCACCACGTTGAAGATTCCCTGCAGGCCCTCTGCCAGTGCGGCAAAGAAGAGGGACTGGCTGTCCGCCGCCCACACGGGACCATCGGCATTGTACTTAAAGGCCGATGTCACGTCGCAGATGTCCTCCACAACGGGATTCTCGCTTTGGTCCTCCCCTTCTTCCGCATAGCGGACCGATGCCACCATGAGGCGCACTTTGTCTGCCTCATAGCCGTCGCGCTCCATGGAAAGCCAGGCCAGCTTGCTGCCGTCCGGGCTCCAGACGGGATGCGTGTCATAGCCGCCCTTGGAGGTCACCTGGGTGGTCTGTCCCGTAAGCGGGCAGTAGATGTAGATGCAGGTATTGGTGGAAAAGGCATACTGCTTGCCCGCCAGCTTTTTGCAGGCATAGGCAATGTAGCGGCCGTCCGGGCTCCAGCAAAGGTCCGCCACATCCGGGAACGGGCCGTTGGGCAACTGGAAGAAGGCCTCGTCTTCGGCCAGGATATCCATGCCTTCACGAATAACGCCATTGCCAAAGGTAGCCACAAAACTGTGCGGAATTTCCGTCACCCAGTGGTCCCAGTGCCGGTACATCAGGTCCTCCGTGGCATAGGCCTCCGCCTTGGCAAGGAGCGGATCCGTATCTGCGGGCACCTCAACGGCGCTGTGCACGTTGGACACGTAAATGAGCTGGGACTCGTCCGGCGACAGGAGATAGTCGTCCATGCCGGAGGGGATGTCCGACAGCTGGGTGCGCCTGCCCAGCCTGCCGTTTTTATACGGCGCCTTATACAGCTGGCCGCCCTGCAGGAAATAAATGGCACTGCCGTCCAGGCTCCACCGGGCCGAAGCAATGCTCTTGCCGTCCATGGTGAGCTGCGTGGGCTCACCGCCGTCGGCAGGCATCACAAACAGATTCCGCACGCTACGGTTTTCCGCAATGGAGGTGTAACTGACGCCATACAGGATGGTTTTTCCGTCCGGCGAGAGTTGAGGGTCGCTCAGGCGCCCCAGCGAAAGGAGCAGTTCAGGGGTCATGTGCCCGCCTGCCACTTGCAGGGAGGATGGGCCTACGTACGCTTTGTCCGGTTTCATTTCCGCGTTGTTACAAGCAGCAAGGGCCAGCACAACGGCCGCCACTGCCAAATACTTAGTTCTCATATAATTGTAATGTTTTTTCCAAGGATGCTTTCACCGCCGTCCTGAGGCTCTCCGGCTCCAGGACTTCCAGTCCGGCACCGTGCTTGCACAGTTCCATCACCAGGTTGGGATTGGGAATGAGCCTGAGGGCAAACGTGCAGTGCTCCTTCTCCTGCGCCACCAGCGTCTGGCTCGGATGCAGGGGCAAATCCTGCAAATAAGCGGCCTCCCGCAGCGTGGTGCGCAGTTTTACCAGCACGGGGGCCTGCCCGGGCTCCGGAAGGTACATGCCATAACTGGCATCAAAGGCTGCTTCCACGCTAAACCCGGCCGGCATCCTGAACTTGTCACCCGTACGTTCAACGGCCAGCAGGCGGTCCAGTGCATACACGCGCAGCATGGCGGCCTCCTCACTGTACCCTACCAAGTACCAGCGCTTGGCAAATTCCCGCAGGGCATACGGACGCACCGTACGGACATCGGCCTGCTTACTCAAATACTTGCGGTACTCTATGCGCAGCACCTCCTCTTCCAGCATGGCCTGCATGAGCACGGTGAGGTATTTCTGGCCCGATGGGACATCTTCCACGCTCACCCGGCCCCGCAGGCGTTCCTGTCCCAGGGTAAGGAGGCTGTTTACCGTGAAGGTATTGATGAGGTATTCTACCGCAGCACGCTTATCCACCGCACTTTCCGCCGCGTCTATTTTGTACAGGTTGGTACTCCGGTCGCACACGATGACAAGGCCAAATACTTCCTCCACGGCAGCCCGGTGGTTCAGGAACGAACGGCGGGGATAGGCCTCCCCGTAGCGGCTTTCCCACCGGCGGGACACCTCCTTCCAGGAGAGCCCCCGCTCCCCCGCCTCCACAAAGAGTTGCACCAAAAAGATGTATTTTCCAATCAGTTCCGGTACCATAACTTACAAAGATAACAAATTTTTGTGTAAATTTGCGAGTTAGTAGTGTATATATAACCGAAAGAATATATGGACAATTTTACCCGCAATTACATCGAGGGTTTCATGGGCGAAGTCATTGCCCGCAACCCCGGTGAGAACGAGTTCCACCAAGCCGTACGGGAGGTGGTGGAAAGCGTCGCCCCCTATGTCACCGAGAATCCCCAGCTGATGGACCTCAAAATCCTGGAGCGCATTGTAGAGCCGGAACGCGTGGTCATTTTCCGCGTCCCCTGGATGGATGACCGCGGAGAGGTGCACATCAACCGCGGCTTCCGCGTGCAGTGCAACAGCGCTATAGGCCCGTATAAGGGCGGCCTGCGCTTCCATCCCAGCGTGAACCTTTCCATCATGAAGTTCCTGGCGTTTGAACAGACCTTCAAAAACGCCCTTACCACCCTGCCGATGGGCGGTGCCAAGGGCGGCAGCGACTTCAACCCGCGCGGCAAGTCCGACGCAGAGGTCATGCGTTTCTGCCAAAGTTTCATGACGGAGCTCTGCCGCCATATCGGCCCCCACACGGACGTACCGGCCGGCGACATTGGCGTTGGCGGCCGTGAGATCGGTTACCTCTTTGGCCAGTACAAGCGCCTGCGGGACGAGTTCTCCGGCACCCTTACCGGTAAAGGCCAGGCCTGGGGCGGCTCCCTGCTGCGTCCGGAGGCCACCGGCTACGGCCTGTGCTACTTTGCCAGCCAGATGCTGGAAACCCGCAGCCTCAGCTTTGAAGGCAAGCGCGTGAACATCTCCGGCGCCGGCAACGTGGCCCAGTACGCCGCCCAGAAGGCTATGCGCCTGGGAGCCATCGTCCAGACCCTGTCGGATTCCGACGGCTTCATCCATGACCCGGAAGGCCTCACGGAAGAAAAGATGGCCTACGTCTTCGAGCTCAAGAACCTCCGCCGCGGCCGCATCAAGGAATACGTGCAGAAGTTCCCGCAGGCTACTTATTATCCCGGCGAGCGTCCCTGGCGCATCCCCTGCGACATCGCCCTTCCCTGCGCCACGCAGAACGAGATTGAGAAGGCCGATGCCGAAATCCTGGTGAAAAACGGCTGCCTGTGCGTGGCGGAAGGCGCCAACATGCCCTCCACCCCGGAAGCCATCCGTATTATCCAGGGCGCCGGATTGCTGTACTCTCCCGGTAAGGCCTCCAACGCCGGCGGCGTAGCCACCAGCGGCCTGGAAATGAGCCAGAATTCCATGCGGATGCACTGGACCGCGGAAGAAGTGGACCAGTACCTGCACCGCATCATGTCGGACATCCACGCGGCCTGCCTCAAATACGGCACCGAGGCCGATGGTAGCGTCAATTACGTCAAAGGCGCCAACCTGGCCGGCTTCATCAAAGTAGCCGCTGCCATGAGCGACCAAGGCCTCGTCTAAAAGCCTATGAACGACACTACCTCCCTCATGGCCAGGCGAATCCGCCGGATTCTGCTGGTTTGCAACAACTACGACAACTTCTCGCTGGAAGAGGACGGCCGGCTGGACATGCGCATCTCCCACGAGTACGCAGAGCTCAACCTGAGCGGCCCGCCTGTCTTTGAACGGGCTTCCAGCACCCGCGAGGCACTGGATCGTGCCCGGGAGGGAGACCGCTGGGACCTGGTCATAACCCTGTACAACGTAGGCGAGGTAGATGTCTTTGACTTTGCCGCCCGGATGAAGGCCTTCGACGCCGTCACCCCGGTGGTGCTACTCACTTCCTTCTCCAAGGAGGTGTACCGGCAGCTGGAGCGGCGGGACCTCAGCCACATCGACCATATCTTCAACTGGAACGGAAGCACAGACCTCATCATTGCCATCATCAAGCTGCTGGAAGACAGCATGAACGCGCCCCAGGACATCCTTCAGGGCGGTGTACAGTGCATTTTGCTGGTGGAAGATTCGGTCCGATATTACTCCACCTACCTGCCGCTGCTGTACAAGCTGGTGCTCCAGCAAAACGTGG
>CAMZCW010000051.1 GCA_947305045.1 uncultured Bacteroidales bacterium
TTGGGGTACACACGCTTTCCAGGCGTGCCTCTTCAGCCACTCGAGCATCTCTCCAGTATAGGTCCCGAAAAACGGGACTGCAAATATAGGAACTTTTTCCGGGTTTGCAAAAAAAACTTTAGAAGCTGTAGCCCAGGCCCACATTGAGGGTATTGCCAAGAGCCTGGGATGCGGTTAGCCAGCTGAAATCCAGCCGGAAACCGCTGAACTTGACTCCCAGACCCAGGGCCATGTGACCGGGAATTACACAGGTCTCGGAGGCAAAACGGTAGCCGGCGCGCACAAACAGCATTTGCCGGAAGGCGTACTGCAGCCCCGCGGCGGCCGCAAAACTGCCGGAGAAGTAATAGTCTGCATCGGCCATTATATTCAGGGCGTGGTCTCCGAACAGCACCGGGGCCCAGTCTACTGCGGCCTTTGCGGAGGCGGGCTGGCTCCACGAATCGGCCACACGGGTGCCCAGGGTGGAGAGTCCGGCGGTGATTCTAAGCGCTTCGTTAAGCTGCACTCCGGCAAATACATCGGCACTCACTCCTCCAAAAATAGATCCGTGGGCGGAGGCATCCCGGGCATAGCGTATGTTTATGCCTGCACTTATCATATCCGTAATGCCCACACCTACGCCCAGGGCAATGACGTGATTCTTGGGATAGAAGATGCCGGAAGGGGTCCCGGGGCCTTCGTAAATCTCATAGGCAGCTCCGTTTTCCAGCGTATAGCCAAGGGACAGGCCCAGCCGGGGCATGATTCTATAGGCGACGCCTGCGCTGATATTGTTGGAGACGGACAGGCCCGGAGTCCAGCGCTGATAGGATACGGCTGCATCCAGGGTTCCGCCAAAGAACGGCAGCATGGCGACATTGCCAAAGGCGCTATACGCGGCTGATCCGTTATACGCGGCACCCGCTCCGGCAAAGGCCGATGTTATTGGATTCCGGTCTATCCTGCTGAATGACAGGGCGTTACTTTCCTGGCCGAAGGCCTCTCCAGCCGCCAGCAGCCCTGCGATTATTATCAAAAAAAGTTTTTTCATAAGTCCAAAGTTACTGATTCCGCTGCATATATACAAAACTATTCTACCGGTCTGAGCGGCTGCCGTTTCTATAAATATAATAAAGGTATAAAAGATAAATTGAAAATTTTTTAAAAATTTTTCCTCCTAAAAAGATGTAAGCATTTTGCTGGGATTCTTAACAATTTTAAAGCGCTAATTCCTTGTTTTTGCTATAATTATGCGAAAAACCGGCATGTGAACTACTATTTCTATGAATTTTTATTAATTTTTACCTTTGGAATTGTAAAATAGAATTCTCATATTTGCATTTGATACATTGTATCCTAACCCGTAAGGGTTGGTTTTAGAACTGAAAATTTGTAGTGTATCAATTTATGTTTAACTAATCTAAAGTGCTTATGAAAAAAATGCGTGTTTTTTTCACAGCCATGGTATTGCTTGCATTATCCATCGCAGCAACCGCACAGAATATCACTGTGAGGGGTACTGTGAAGGATGAGGCAGGTGAGGCTATTGTGGGTGCCAATGTGGTTCTGCAGGGCAGCCGCACTGTCTATACCATGACGGATGTCAACGGAGCGTTCACCCTGAATGTTCCGTCCAACGGTGTCCTTGATGTGAACTGCATGGGCTACGTCGACCAGTCGGTCCCTGTAGGCGGCCGTAACAACATCAGCATCGTTCTCGTAGATGACAACCAGCTTCTGGACGAGACCATTGTGGTGGCCTACGGTACGGCTACCAAGAGCTCCTTCACGGGTTCTGCCGCAATGGTGGACAGCGAGACCATCTCCAAGAAACTGTCCTCCAAGGTCACTTCCGCCCTGGCTGGTACCACGCCTGGTGTGCAGATCATCTCCTCCAGCGGTGACCCGACTGGCGGTTCTCCTACCATCCGCATCCGCGGTATCGGTTCCATGAACGCCAGCTCCAGCCCGCTCATCGTGGTGGACGGTGTTCCGTACGAAGGTGCCATCTCCGACATCAACCCCAACGACGTGGAGTCCATGTCTGTCCTGAAGGATGCTGCCGCATCGGCCATTTACGGTCACCGCGGTGCTAACGGTGTTATCATCATCACCACCAAGAAGGGACAGTCCGGTGACGCTGTGGTGCGTTTCGACGCCCGCTTCGGTTCCAACTCCCGCCTGATCCCTCAGTACGACGTGATCTCCGACCCGGCCGAGTACTATGAGACCTACTACAAGCTCATGTACAACAAGTATTACTACACCGGCCACACCGTTGCAGAGTCCTACGCCTACGCCGACAACAACCTCTTCAACGAGAACAACGGCGGTCTGGGTTATCAGGTGTACACCGTTCCGGATGGTCAGAAGCTCATCGGTACCAACTTCAAGATTAACCCCAACGCAACCCTGGGTTATTCCGACGGTGAGTACTACTATCAGCCGGACGACTGGTACAATGAGGTGTTCCACAACTCCTTCCGTCAGGAATACAACGTATCGGCCAGTGGTTCCAGCGACCGCTTCAACTACTACGCCGGTGTGGGTTACCTGAACGACGGTGGTATTGTGTACAACTCCGGTTACCAGCGTTACAGCGCCCGTCTCAATGCCGAATATCAGATCAAGAGCTGGATCCGCTTTGTGACCAACATGAGCTATTCCTACTCGGATTCCGATAACGTATCTTCCGGTTCCTGGGGTTCCTCCGGCAACGCCTTCTACATTGCCAACAACATCGGCCCCATCTATCCGCTGTATGTGCGTAAGGTGGACGAGGCTGGCAAGCCGTATCTTTATACGGAAGGCGGTCGTCAGATCTACGACTCCAACAACACCAACTTCAAGCGCCCGAACTTCGTGGGTAACGCTATCCGCGACCTCTATAACGACGTGAAGAAGTCCTATGCCGACGTGCTGGTTGGCAAGTGGGGCCTCATCCTCACTCCTGTCAAGGGTCTCACCCTCAATGCCAACATCGGTATCACGGACGACAATACCCGTTACAACTACCTGTACAGCGAATTCGGTTCTTCCTCCGGTACGGACGGTGCCGCTGCTGTAGGTCACAGCCGTATGTTCACTGTGAACCAGCAGTATCTGGCCGAATATAAGTTCGACATTGCCGAAAAGAATCACTTCGACCTGCTGGCCGGTTACGAGCAGTACACCCGCAAGAGCCAGTCTGTGGACGGTTACAACGACCACCTGTTCAACCCGATCGTGGGCGAATTGAACAATGCTGACGGTTCCGAGAATAAGTCGGCCGAATCTTCTACCAGCATGTACATGACCCAGGGTTTCCTGGCCCGTCTGCAGTACGACTTCGATGGTAGAATCTTCGCTTCCGCTTCCTTCCGTCGCGATGCTTCCTCCCGCTTTGCTCCGGGTCACCGCTGGGGTAACTTCGGTTCCCTGGGTGCCGCCTGGCTGCTGAGCAAGGAGCCCTGGTTCAACGTGCCGGCTATCAACATGCTCAAATTCAAGGTGAGCTATGGTATTCAGGGTAACGACGGTCTGAGCGGCAACCACCCTTGGTCCGACCAGTACACCCACACCTATGACGGTACTAATTACTCTATCGCCATGAGCTATAAGGGTAATGAGAATCTCACCTGGGAAACTTCCCATTCCTTCAATACCGGTTTCGATTTCGAACTGTTCAACGGTTATCTCAATGGTTCCATCGAATACTTCAACCGTGACACCAAGGACCTGCTCTATTCCAAGAACGTTCCTTATTCTTCCGGTAACCCCACCGGCACCATGCCTGTGAACGTGGGTTCCATCCGCAACCGCGGTTTCGAGGTTTCCCTGGACGGCGCCATCGTGAAGACTAAGAACGTGTTCTGGAACTGGAACATCAACCTGAGCAACTACACCAACACCATCCTTTCCCTGGACGACTCCGTGGATAAGGAGACCGGTATCCGTGGTTCCAACTTCGTATACAAGGTGGGTGGTTCCCTCTACGACGCCTACATGTACAAGTATGCAGGTGTGGATAAGGAAACTGGTGAAGCCCTCTATTGGAAGCACATCGTAGAGAAGGACGATGACGGTAACATTACCAGCGAAACGGACGAGACCACCTCTGTGTTCTCCGACGCAACCCGTTACGAACTGGGTTCCGTTCTTCCTAAGCTCTACGGCGGTTTCGGCACCAGCCTCAACGCCTACGGCTTCGACTTCTCCGTACAGTGCTCCTTCCAGCTGGGCGGTAAGTACTACGACGGTAACTATCAGCAGCTCATGTGGACCCAGGCTTCCGCCGGTCAGGCTTGGCACAAGGATATCCTCAAGGCCTGGACTCCTGAGAACACCAACACGGATGTCCCTCGTATGGATGGTGACACCCAGGTTGCACAGAGCGCTGTGGATCGCTTCTTCGTAAGCTCCAACTATCTGAGCATCAACAACGTAACCATTGGTTACACGCTTCCTTCCTCTTGGACCAAGAAGATCGGCGTTTCTTCCCTGCGCATCTATGCAGCCGGTGAGAACCTCGCAGTCTTCGCAGCTCGCAAGGGTCTGGATCCCCGTAATGCTTTCGGTCTGGGTTCCTTCACCATGGCCCAGGGTTCTTCTTCCTACGGCGCCATGCGCACCATCACCGGTGGTATTACGCTCACTTTCTAATTTAAAAAGGATAAAGACATGAAACTGAATAAATTATTCTTCGCTTTCGCTATCGGTCTTGCCTTTGCAGCCTGCACCAAGATGGATGATATCCTCCCTCAGGGTGGTACCATGCTCACTTCTCAGGTACAGGAGACGAACGCCATTGCTCCTTCCCGTGCTTCTGCATCCTTCAACGGTATGTTTACCAATATCGGTAAACCCTGCAAGATGTACAACACTCCGGACGACTGGGAGTTCCTGATGATTCTCTTCTGCAACGATCTGGAAGGCGCCGATGCCCTTATCGCAGACAGTGGTTACAACTGGTTCTCCGTTTGCGGTGAATATTCTTCCCGTAACAACACCTACCGTAACCCGGCTATCCGCTACCGCGCTCCTTACAACATGATTGGTGATGTGAACACCTTCGTCTCCGGCTTTGCCGAGGATGTGGATGATCCGGAACTCATCAACATGATTGCCCAGGCCCGCGTGTTGCGCGCCTATTCCTACATGATGCTGGCCCCTCAGTATCAGTTCGCTCCGCTCACCCAGACCGCTGAGGGCCTTGGTAAGGACCTCCCTTGCGTTCCGTTGGTGACTCCCGCCACCGAGGATTTCACCAACAACCCCCGTGCAACCGTGGGCGAGGTGTATGACTTCGTAATGGAAGACCTGAACTATGCAGTTGATAAACTCGCCGGCGCTGCCCGTGACTCCAAGATGTACATTGACGGCAACGTGGCCTACGGCCTCCGCGCCCGTGTAAACCTGCTGCTGGGTAACTGGCAGGCTGCTTATGATGATGCAGTCGCCGCCGCTCAGGGATACACCCCTGCTACCATTGAGGAAATGTCCAAGCCTGCTTTCTATGACATCAGCGAGCACAACTGGATCTGGGGTTATGACATGGCTACCGGTCTCACTTCCAACCTGACCGCCAGTAACCGTTTCTATGCCACCACCGGCAGCTGGCTCCGTTCCTTCTCCGGTAACGGTTATGCCCCTGCCTGCCAGGTGTACACTTGCATCAACACCCTCCTCTACAACAAGATCCCCGCTACGGATGTCCGTAAGGGCTGGTGGGTGGACGAGAACCTGAATTCTCCGCTCCTGGCCGGTCTCAAGTGGCCCGGCTTCGACGACGTGGCCAACGCCGACGACGGTGACAACAAGCTCCCGTTCCTTCCTTACACCAATGTGAAGTTCGGTGCTATCAGCATCGGCAACACCATCAACGAGGAAGATATGCCGCTCATGCGCGTAGAGGAAATGATCCTTATCCAGGCCGAAGCCAAGGCCCGTCTTGGAGACAACGGCGGCGCCACTTCCATCCTGGAGAACTTTGTGAAGACCTATCGTGATCCCGCTTACTCCGCTTCCGCCGGTGGCCGTAATCTCCTTGACGAGATCTGGTTCCAGCGCCGCGTAGAACTGTGGGGTGAGGGCTTCGGCGTGTTCGACAATCTCCGTCTGGACAAGCCTATCGTCCGTAACCACGGTGCAGGCTCTTCCAATATTTCCGACGCTTTCCGCTTCAACCTGGAGTCCCAGGATCCTTGGCTCAGGATGCGCTTCCCGCAGGGTGAAATGAATACCAACTTCGGTATCGTGGACAACAAGGGTGGCCAGCAGCCTACCATCGATATGAATCCCGGTCTTCGTGACGGTGTAACTGACTAATTTAAACAAAGATACATATGAAAAAGTTAGCATATATCCTTTCTTTGGTTGCAGCTGCTGCTTTCACAGTAGTATCTTGCGAGAAAGAGCCGGAGGCACATCCTTTTGGCCCTGCTGAAACAGCCGGTTGCTACGGTGTGTTCTTCCCTTCCCAGGAAGCCAGCGGCAGCCACGTGTTCAGCCCTGTTCAGGATCCCAGCATTGACATCATTGTCAAGCGTACCAACACCAACGGCTCCATCACCGTTCCGGTAAAGACTACCTTCTCCGAGGATGGTATCTTCACCATGAACGAGGTTTCCTTTGCCGACGGCCAGGATGAAACCACATTCACCGTGCGCTTCGACAATGCTAAGGAAGGTGCCAATTACAGCGCCAGCTTCACCATTGAAGACAACAACTACGCTTCCCTCTACAATTCCAACCCCATCTCCCTGGATTTCAGTGTGATGCGCGTGGAAATGAAGACCTTCATGACAGAAGACGGAAAAGAGAAAGCCAATGTTACTTTCTCCGATCCTTCTTTCTTGGAAGAGATTCATGACGATATCTATATCCAATACTATGAGATCGATGGTATCCGTTATTGCGAAACCATCGGTGGAAAGACCGTGTATAGCAATAATGGACTCGAAGATGGTACGGGTGTCTGGGGTACTGACGTTCAGATGAAGTTCAAGTGGTACACCAAGAAAACCGTTACGGTCAACGATGTGGATTATCAGTGGATTGAAGTTGAACCGGTTCCCACAGGCTTCAACTCATCCAATGGCCCCATCTATATGGGCGACTACTACTGGATGCGTTCCGATATGGGTCTTAGCAACGGCAGCTATACCAGTTCCTATGACCGTTATGTCAACGGCAGTGACGGCTATCTCCCCAGCTACTACGACGGTCACGGCGGGTTTATCTTCAATTCTGCTTACTGGATCCATGGTACAACCAGCTGGTATGGTTACAAGGATAGTACTCCTTTAGCCATTGCCGCGGGTTATACCCGCGTGGACTATTCCTTCGAACTTGAAGCGGACTACTCCTCTATGGGCGTTACTCCCGTTAGCGTGGAAGCTGGTGCCGATATTACTTCCATCAAGTATGCTGTTTACGAGGGTGAACTCACCGCAACGCAGATTGGCTACAAAGTGGACGCCATTATCGACGGCTCCGACGAGAGCGAATCTTTCGACGAGTTCGAATTCGATGAGGAAGAGGCTAAGAATTATGCCACCCTTGGTGTCGCTCCGGAAAAGACCGGTATGTACACCATTGTGGCTATCGCTTATAGCAAGGACGGAAATCCTCAGAACAGCGCCAATGCTATCTTCAAGCACATTGCTGCCGGTGATCAGGAAGAATACGAAGTAGACCTTACTGTATTCACTGAAGATACTCCGGCCCGTTACGCCAGCTATCATAGTTACGATTCCTTCGCTTATGGTGTGATTGGTAAGGACCTCACTGATGCCCACATTGCCATCTTCAAACTGGATGATGTAATGGATGATGTAGATGGATACTTCGATGCTGTTAAGGCTGACTCCAAGGGCAATTATGCTGTTAGTGCAGATGTCCTTAAGGCCATCAATGGTGAAGGTGGTTACTACACTGTCGCTAAAGGCTTAGCAGCTAAGACCGACTACATTGTGATTGCTTGGGCTACCAATGGAGACATGGATGCTTGGGATTATGACATTTATACTACCGACAAGCTTCCTTATAACTGGAATAGTCTGGGTAAGGGCTTGATTAATGACGGATTCTTCAACTATCTGTTCAACAACAAGCCTGAGACCACCGCATCCTGCGATGTGTATGAAGAAGCCAAGACTCCCGGTCTGTATATGGTAACCGGATTCCAATGTGCAGTTGCCGCTGGATTCTTCGGTGTTAGCGAAGAAGTGATGGCTCAATATGAGAATGGTAACTGGAGAAATGCCGAGGTTGTTATCGATGCCACCAATCCTAACGCAGTAACCATTGAGGAACAGGATTATGGTATTCTCGTTAACTCTGCTTATGGATTCTTCCAGATTAGAAGCTCTAAACCCGGAACTCTGAAGGATGGTGTTATCACCTTCCCGAAGGAAGGACTTGATTGCTATCTCGACGGCTATGGCTGGATTGCTGCCAATGACGAAGGTACCTTCAGCGTAACGCTTCCTTCCGCTGTTCCCGCCGCTCCTGCAGCAGCTCCTGCTCGCAATGGAGAGGTGAAGGATGTGGTTTTGACTAAACCCGCCGTCCGCAGTGAAGAGTCCATGATGAGCTTTGAGCGTGATCCTCAGCCCATCAAGGTAAATGTTACTGTTTCTCACGAGCGTAAGGCAAAAGCTTCCTTCCGGGAGCTGGCTCCTGAAAGCCTTCGCTAGTTAAACTATTGATTACGCGACAAATGAGACCCGGCGCGCATGCGCCGGGCCTCTTGTCGTAAAAAAAGAATGATGATGAAATTCTTTAATTGGTTCTTAGTTGCCATTGCCTCCATGCTCCTTTTCTCCTGCGTTCAGAAGGAGGAGATGGAGCTGGTGGAGGAGAACATGGCTCCCATTGTGCGCCTGGGAGAAGAAGTGCTTCCGGATGCCGTGCTGGTCAAGTTTGTCTCCGCTCCCGACGAGTCGCAGTTGCTCTCACTGGAGAAGGAATATGACGTTACCCTGGAGAGGGTGTTCAATTCTACTCCCGGAAAGGAAGAACTGGAGCGGAAGCATGGACTTGACCGCTGGTATAAGGCTTTATTCCCGGAAACGGAGGATGTAGACACCAAAGCCCGGAATCTGGCCCGCGACCGGTTCATAGAAACGGTTGAGTATGAGTCCATCTGCAAGAACGATGCAGAGGATGGCGTTTATGCCGCCGACGCGCCGGCCACCCGGGCCGGCAACGCCGTATTCAACGATCCGTACCTGACCAACCAGTGGCACTACAAGAACTATGGCAACGCCTCCATTTCCAAGACCGCCGTGGCGGGTGCCGATGTGAACGTGCTGGATGTTTGGACCACCCTTACCTGCGGAGATCCGGACATTATTGTGGCTGTGGTGGACGAGGGTGTAAAATACACCCATCCGGACCTGGTGGACAATATGTGGACCAACACCGGCGAAATCCCCGGAAACGGTATTGACGACGACGGAAATGGTTACATTGACGACTATTATGGTTTCAATTTTGTAACGGCCAGCAGGAAAGCTTCTTCCGATCCATGGGGAAACGGCGCCATTACCTGGGACAAAACCGGCGATACCGGTCACGGCACCCATTGCGCAGGCACCATTGCCGCTGTGAACAACAACGGAAAAGGCGTTTGCGGCATTGCCGGCGGTTCGGGAAACAAGGACGGCTGCCGCATCATGAGCTGCCAAATCTTCTCACACGATACCGGCGGAGGCAGTTCCATTGTATCCCGTGCCGTAAAATATGCGGCCGATATGGGAGCCTCCGTCATCTCCTGCTCTTTTGGTTTTAAGAATCCCTTCAATTCGGACAATGCCTACATCAAGAGCCAGGGAACGGTGGAAATAGATGCCATCCATTATTTCGAGGACAGTTGCAACAACCCCGTCCTGGACGGAAACATTGCCATCTTTGCCGCAGGCAACGAAAATCACAATTATGCCCATTATCCGGGAGCCTTCTACGACATCATCAGCGTATCGGCCTTCGGACCGGACTTCCTGCCCACTTTCTACACCAATTACGGACCGGGATGCAACATTTCCGCTCCGGGCGGAGAAGCCTATCATATTACCAATCGCTGGGACTCCATGGTGCTTTCCACCCTTCCCGGGGAAATTCCCCAGTTGGGACTGGACGGAGACTACAACAAGACCGGGTTGGATTACGGCTTCATGCACGGAACTTCCATGGCCTGCCCGCATGTTAGCGGTGTGGTGGCCCTGGGCCTTTCCTATGCCAAGAAACTGGGCAAGAAGTTCTCCCGGGACGAATTCAAACGGATGATCCTGGCCAGTGTGAACGACATTGACCAGCGGATTGGCAGCAAGAGCGAGAAGACCTATGCCTATGCCAAACCCGCCCTCAAAATGGCTCCTTACTACCATCAGATGGGAACCGGTGCCATTGATGCCTGGCGGCTGATGATGCATATCGAGGGCCTTCCTACGCTCACTTCCGGTATCGGCCGGCAGCAGTGGATAGACCTTACATCGGCCTTTGGTACCGCATCCGTGAGTCTTACCTACCTCTCCATAAAGGTGCCGGAGGAGACGGCCGCTTCCATGGGCCTGCAGAAAATTGCTCCCACCAATACGGAGAAGTATCCGGCAGTTGTGGACGAGAACGGTTATGCCTTTGTCCAGTTCGGGCGCCTGTATGTGCACCCGACGGCTGTGGGTTCCGGTAAAATCACCATCAATGCCGTGGGTGGCGGTGACCATGTGGGCGGAGGAAACAATCCTCCGGGAGGCATGATCCTTACCCAGGATGTTTCACTCATCGCCCGTGATACGGACGGTGGTAACGGTACGGGAGGATGGCTGTAATGAAAAAGTTTTTAACCCTTTTGGCCTGCGTGGCCCTGTTTGCCGCCTGTAACGGAAACGACCCGGTTGAACCTACCGTTCCGGAGTTGGACGTAATCGGCATGTGGGAGCTCTCTTCCGTGAGCACCAAAGCCAGCGTGGGTTCTGTGACGGTGAGCGTGTACATTGACTTCGCCGCCGATAACAGCTTTACCCTGTACCAGAAGATTGGCGAAGGCCGATACACCAAGTTTGAGGGTACTTACAACCTTAACAAAGACGCTGCTCAGCTCTCCGGCAGTTATGCCGGCGGCTCTGCCTGGGGCCCTTATTCGGCTTCCCGTGACGGTAACACCCTCACCCTTGCATCCACCGGCGGTAAGGAAGTGGATACCTACAGGAAGATAGATTCCATTCCCGCATCCGTTACGGAAAACCTTTATTGATGAGAAGCGCGTGGCCCATACTGGCCTTATCGGCCGTCATTTTCCTTGCCTGTGGACGAGTTGAGTTCACAGACAGCGCCTCGCTGCCGCCCATTGTCCCGGATTATGCCGGGGTAACCGTTCCGGAAGGGATGGCTTCCATCTCCTTTGAGATGGCCGACGGACGGCCTTTCAAGGTGGAGGAAAAGCGGGTAGGGGACACGCTCTTTTATTATGTACGATCTTGGGACAAAAAGACCGGGAAAGGGGTGCGCTATGCTCCTTTTCCGGTCTATGTTTCCAAGGATCCCATTGACCCGTACATCGCTTACCGTCTCATTGAGCCTTCCTACGAGGGCTGGAAAGAGATGGGGCTGTACACACGGGAACTGACCTCCTACAAGGAGACGCCCATCGTGGAAAACAGCTCCGTCAACGGCGGCTGCGTGAATTGCCACAACTTCCCGGGGGGAGATCCTTCCCGCATGATGTTCCATGCCCGTGGTGCAGGCGGTGGCACCGTCTTCGCAAAGGACGGGGAGGTGCGCCTCCTGAACCTAACCACCGTGGGACCTCACAAACAGGGGGTATACCCTGCCTGGCATCCCGAAGGCCGGTACATAGCCTATTCTTCCAATTCCACCCAGCAGAGTTTCCCCATAGCCGGAAGCCAGCAGGTGGAGGTGTACGACCATTTTTCTGACCTTATTGTGCTGGATACGCAGACGGATTCCGTCACAACCTGGGAGCCCGTTTGCAACACCGCCCGGATGGAAACCTTCCCCGCCTGGGCTCCGGATGGCAACACGCTCTATTTCTGCGTGGCGGACAGCGTGGCTTCCGTTGTGGACGAGCGCGCCTCCATCCATTATGAGCTGGCCTCCATCGGCTTTAAGGACGGGCAGTTCACAGGTGAGCCCCAGACTCTCTGGAAGAGTGATACCCTGTCCGTCTCCTTCCCTAGGGTGAACGGCAAGTGGCTGCTTTTCACCGGATCGGCCTACGCCACCTTCCCCATCTGGCACAAAGAGGCCGATCTGTACCTCATGGACCTGGAAAACGGTACCGTGGAGCCCGCTACGCCCCTTAACAGCGAAGATACGGAAAGCTACCATAGCTGGTCTTCCAATGGCCGCTGGGTCCTTTTCAGCAGCCGCAGGCTGGATGGCCGCTACACCCGGCTGTACATTGCTCATTTTGACGGGGAAGGCCACTTTGGGAAGCCTTTCCTGCTGCCGCAGAAAAACTATGACCACAACTTGTTGCGGCTCAAGTCCTATAACGTTCCGGAATTTGTCCAGGGGCAGCCTGCCCGCTTGGACAAGGCGGTTTCCAAACTCTTTGCCAAATGAGGAAGTGGGTAACACCGGTGCTGCTTTTTGCGGCCGTTTTTCTGGTGAGCCGGGTTTGCCAGCCCTTCACCCTCATCTGTCAGGAGTATGAGGGCCTGTTCCTTAACACTCCGGACGCCTGGACCCGTGCCTTTGCGCAGCCCTGGCCGCTCTCCGGCATATTATCGGATTTCATTATTCAGTTTTACAGGGGTCCGCTGTATGGGGCGCTGTTTTCGGCCGTCCTCATTACGGGCGTGTTCCTGCTCATCCGGGGCATTTGTTCCCGTTTCGGCCTGTCTTGGGACAGCATCCCCGCCCTGGGTGCAGGCGTGCTGTGGTTCTTCCTGGCCCGCTCTTCCTCGCCCAAGCCGGCAGTAGCCGTTTTGCTGGTCCTGC
>CAMZCW010000052.1 GCA_947305045.1 uncultured Bacteroidales bacterium
TACTGCACCAGGTACTTCACGAATTCCTCTGCCAGGGCCATGTTGTCGTTGATGTCGTAGAAGGCCATCTCCGGCTCAATCATCCAGAATTCCGCCAGGTGGCGCGGGGTGTTGGAGTTCTCTGCGCGGAAGGTGGGCCCGAAGGTGTAGATTTCTCCTACGGCCGTGGCGCCCAGCTCACCTTCCAGCTGCCCGGAAACGGTGAGGGAGGTCTTTTTGCCAAAGAAGTCTTTGGAGAAGTCCACATTTCCCTTTTTGTCCAGCGGGATGTTCTTCAGGTCCAGGGTGGTTACCTGGAACATGTCTCCTGCGCCCTCTGCGTCGGATTCCGTAATGAGCGGGGTGTGCAGGTACACAAAGCCTTTCTCGTTGAAGAATTTGTGGATGGCGAAGGCCATGGCGTTGCGGATGCGAAGAACCGCACCAAAGGTGTTGGTCCTCAGGCGCATGTGGGCTACGCTCCGGAGGTACTCCAGGGTGGTGTCCTTCTTTTGGAGCGGGAAGCGCATGGGGTCGCAGTCTCCGAGGACCTCAATTTCCGAGGCCTGGATTTCTACGGCCTGGCCGCTGCCCATGGAGGCCACCAGCTGGCCCTTGACGGCCAGGGAGGCACCTGTAGTGACGCGTTTAAGGAGCTCTTCCGAGAAGAGCTCCGTATTGGCGACAATTTGGATATTATTGATAGTGGACCCGTCGTTCAGGGCGATGAATTTCACTTGTTTGTTGCCTCGCTTGGTACGTACCCAGCCTTTTGCCAGTACTTCCCGGCCCGGCTCCGAGGCGAGCAGAGCCTTGATTTTGGTCCTTTTCACAGTTTCCATAATTTCCGATACTTCAAATCATGCAAATATAACATTTCTTCGCCAATTCGGCAACCCTTTCGGGGAAGGAGTGCCAGGTATTCTTGCTTATAAGGGGAATCGGAGGTTTCGATCCTCTCCCGCAGCCGGGCTCTGAGGAGGCTGGCATAGGCTGCGCTGCTCAGCCCCAGCAGCGCAGCCGTGAATTCGTTGGTAAATCCGGCGGCCGAGTAACTGAATACCCGGATGGATTTCCAGGAGAGGGTGGGGAAGTCGCTCTTCAGCCGGGAGAGGATTCCATGCATATGATGCTCCATCTTCTCCTGCAGAAGTCCCGGACCTTTGGGCCCTCCCAGGAGTTTGTAAAGGGTGTCCATGCAGCGTTCCCGACGATAGGCATCGGTAAAGTGCATTTCTTCCGCCAGCATCCACTCGTTGGCAAATACGGCCAGGTTCACCAGTTCGTGATGCATGAATACGCTTTGCAGCTTTCTGCGGGTGCTGCGTCCCATTTTCTGATTGTTTTCCATGATACTTTAGCGTTAAAAATTGGTGCGCTAAAGTAGCCGAAAAGAGGTACAAAAAAGCAGCCCCGAAGAGCTGCTTTTTAACGTAAGTATACGATGTAAAAATCCCTTAGTCTTTCGCCGGTTTACGGGCGGAGTACATAATCTTAAGGGCGGAGCAGCGACGCAGCTCCTGTTTTACATCGGAGACGATACCCATGCGGACGTCCTGGTCCACCTTGAGGTTCACGGTCATCAGGGACCGTTCTGCCTCGGACATGGCGTCACGCTCTGCGGCGATAAAGTCGCGGATATCTGCAACTGTCTTGAAAGAGTCGTTGAGCTGGATACGGGCATCGGTACCGTACATAGCCTGATACTGCAGGGTAGGGGAACCGATGAGGATATTGGCGCTCAGGTCTTTTCTCTCCAGTTTGGCGACCTCGGAGGCTACGGGTACAGTAACCTTTACCTTCTGCTCCGTTTCACGCATCTGCGTGGTCACCATGAAGAAGAACAGGAGCATGAACACGATATCGGACAGGGAGTTCGATGATGCCTCCGGGACTTCCTTCTTATTGCTGGAACTTCCAAATTTTGACATAATTTTACCTCCTATTATTTTTTACCGGTATCCTTAGGTTCTGCCTCGGAGATGTTCTGAGGCACAGCCTTCTTAACAATGTCCTGCTCTGCTTCGGTGAGTTTGGAGAACTTTTTGCCGAAGTTGGCTCTGGAGAAGTCGTCGCGGAGCTCGTTCACGGCCTTAACCAGCTCATTCTGTACCTCAAGGTATGCCTGATAACTGGTACCACGGTCGTTCTGCAGGGAGATAACGCCCTTGGAGACCATGTAGGTTTTGCCCTCAATTTCCTTGGCCTCTTTTTCCGGGAGGTTGGGGTCATTGGTGGGGTTGGTGAGGAACTCTTTGATTTTGTCTTTCAAGTATAAGATATCCATGGGCTCGCTACCGGCAAACAACTTATCGGCAGAGTTGATTCTGACGATGATGATGTTACGGCGGTTAACCTTCTGGTCCTGGGCTTGTTTCTCGTCCGGGATCGGGGGAAGGCGGCGCTGCAGACCTGACTGGTCCCCCATGGTGGTTGTCATGAGGAAGTAGCACAGCAGCAGGAATGCAATGTCAGCCGTGGATCCGATTGTTCCGATTTTTCTTCTTGCCATGGTTTCTCTTATTTTTTGCGGATGGCCATAATGACTTCACCTGCGATGATCGAGAGGATGGCGCAGCCACCTACGATGTAAGCGAGGTTGAGGATGGTGTCGGTCAGTTTGAGTTCATTGGCGGAGGGAGGAACGGGACCGGAGAATCCGATTGCCTCGTTGCCGGGGGAAATCAGATACACCAGGCCGGCCAGCACAGCTGCGCCAAGCACATAGATGCCGAGTTTAACAAGACTCTTAGGGTCGGTGATGGCGCGGATGTAGATACCCACGCAAATCACGGCTGCGAGGGCGATGCCCAGAACGGTATATGCCCAGCCGAGGAGCACATTCGTTGCGGCACCGTCATTGGCCTCGAATCCCGTTAAGAAACCCCAGACCAGCACGCAGACGCTCAGGACCATGAGGACCCAGAGGACGATCTTGAAAATTTTAGCGTATTTCTGGTTTTCCATTGTAATTGGAATTTAAGGGGTTACTTATTTCTTCTTGTTGAATTTAACCATGGCGTCCACAAAGCGGATGGAAGAGTCTTCCATGTCGATGGACAGCGCGTCAATCTTGGCAATGATGTAGTTGTAGAAGATCTGGAGGATCATAGCAACGATAAGACCGCCCACAGTGGTGATGAGGGCCACCTTCATACCGCCAGCAACAACGTTCGGGGAGATATCACCGGCTGCCTGGATGGCGTCGAAGGCCTGGATCATACCGATAACGGTACCAAGGAATCCCAGGGACGGGGCGATACCGATGAACAGAGCCAGCCAGCTGAGGCCGTTCTCCATGAGGCTCATCTGAACACCGCCATAGGAAACGATGGTCTTTTCAACAACATCTACGCCCTGGTCTGCGCGGAGCAGGCCCTGATAGAAGATGCTGGCCACAGGACCGCGGGTTTCACGGCATACTTTCTTGGCTTCTTCGATACCGCCTTTCTCAAGAGCAGCTTCCACAGCTTCCAGGAGCTTGGTGGTGTTGGTCTTGGAGAAGGCCAGGTACAGGATGCGCTCAATGGCGATAGCCATACCAAGGATAAGGCAGATGATGATCAGGGACATGAAGCCTGCACCACCTTCGATGAACTTGGTCTTAAGAGCCTGGTGGAGGGGAACTTCCTCACCGGAACCGGCGAACAGGTCCACAACCTCTTCAGCTTCTTCTACCTGCTGAGCAGCGGCGGGGGCGGCAGCCTCCTCCTGAGCGGAAGCGATGTTTGCAGTGAAGGTCATAAGACCGGCGACTGCCAAAAACATGAAAAACTTTTTCATAATCGTTTTTGTGTTGTTAGTTATTAAGTTGAATTAGTTAATGAATTAATTGTCTCATTTGGTCGTGCAATTTAGTCATTATTTTCCAAACTGCCAAAGTTTATTTGCTTATTTCGCCGCACAGGTCCTTTTCCAGCATGGCCTTCACCCACTTGTCGTTCTGGCTCCGGCCCATCAGGGAAAACAGTTTTCCCAAGGCGGCCTCCGTGGTGATATCGGCCCCGGAAAGGACGCCTACATGCTTGAGGGAGGCGCCGGTGGCGTAGAGGTCCATGTTCACGGTCCCCGCTTTGCACTGCGTGACATTCAGCAGGATTTTTCCCGCATCGGCGGCCTCTTTCAGCAATTTCAGGAACCAGGGCTTGGACAGGGCGTTGCCTGAACCATATGTTTCTATGATGCAGGCGCGGGTGAGCGGGTCCGCCACCACGGCGCGCATCACCTGCGGCGTCATGCCCGGGTGAACCTTGAGAATGGCTACGCGCGTGTCCAACTGGGTCTGTACCCGCAACATGGAGTCCCAGTATACGGGTTTGCGGATAATGTCCGTGTTGTAGCGGATGTTGATACCGGCTTCTGCCAGCGGCGGGCAGTTGGGGGAGGCGAAGGCGTTGAAAGCCTCTGCGCTGTATTTGGTGGACCGGTTGCCCCGCAGGAGCTCGGAGTCAAAATAAATGCACACCTCCGGCACCCGTGCGTGCCCTTCATGGTCCTTGGCGGCGGCAATTTCCACGGCCGATATCAGGTTCTCCTTCCCGTCCGTGCGCGGTACGCCGATGGGCAGCTGGCTTCCGGTAAAGACTACCGGTTTGGTAAGCCCTTCCAGCATGAAACTCAGTGCCGATGCGCTGTAGGCCATGGTGTCTGTGCCGTGCAAAATGACAAAGCCGTCGTAGTCCTCGTAGCGTTCCGCGATGAGCTGGGCCAGCTGCACCCAAATGGAGGGCTCCATGTCGGAGGAGTCGATGAGCGGGCTAAAGGTGTACGAGTCTATCCGGACATCGAACTTGTTCAGTTCCGGCACTTCTTCCTTGATCTGGCTGAAGTCGAAGGGCTTCAGGGTGCCGTCCTGCGGGTCTTCCTTCATGCCGATGGTGCCACCGGTGTAAATGATGAGAATGGACGATTTCATAGGTTAAACAGTCGTATGGCGTTATCCGTGGTGATGGTTTCAATTTCGTTCAGGCTCAGGCCCTTAACCTCCGCCAGCTTGGCGGCGATGAGCGGGAGGAAGGCGCTCTCGTTGCGTTTCCCCCGGTAGGGGACCGGGGCCAGGTAAGGGGCGTCCGTCTCCAGGATGATGTGCTCCATGGGGATGCGGGCCACCACCGCGGGAAGGGATGCGTTCTTGAAGGTGAGCACCCCGCCTATCCCCACGGCAAAATCCCCGCTCCTGTTGGCGCGTTCATACACTTCATAACTGCCTGAAAAACAATGCAAGTTGCCCCTCAGGTGCAGATGGCGGCAGTCTTCCAGCACGGCGAAAAAGTCCTCCCAGGCATCCCTGAGGTGGATGTTGACCGGTAAATTGAGTTTGGCCGCCAGCTCAAACTGCAGCCGCAGCACTTCCTTCTGCTCCCGGGCAAACTCCTTCCCCTCATGATAATCCAGCCCAATCTCTCCAATGGCGGTAAACACCATTGGCTTTAAACCCGTTTCACTCTCTGGGGGCCTAATCCCCCAGACCCCCTGGGTCGCTTCGCTCCGAGGTGCTACATCCGACCTTTCTGTCATTCCGAGCGAAGCGAGAGAATCTCCTTCCGCTATGCGGTACACCTGCTCCAGCTCCTCCTTCCAGTTCTCCGCCGTCACGGATCCGGGATACAAGCCCAGCATCTGGTACAGCACGCCGGGATGCCTGAGTCCTATCTCCCACATCCGGGGGCGCTCCACCGAGTCCACATCGGCCTGAATCATTTTTCCCACATCGGCCTCCAAAGCACGCTGAATGGCCGCCTCCGCATCCGGGAGCAGCCATTCGTCGTAAAAATGGGTATGCGTGTCTATGAGCATGGATACAAATGTAGTGATTTTTATTCGAATTGTTGATAGGATGGATGCTTCTTTCAGATGCGTGCCCGTGGGGGGCTAACTGTAGCCGGGCGTGAGGGCGCAGCGGCCAAGGAGATCCATGGTGAGGATCCCGTCGGCCTCCATCACGGTGACGGCAGCAAGGACTTCCTGGTAGGGAATGATGAGCCGGGCCGATAAGGCATCCACCGTAATGCCCAGGTTCTCCTTCACGGCTTCGCCTATCCTTACCTGGGCCGACAATTCCCCGTACTTGCGAACCAAACGGCTGCGGAGGGATGCCCCGGATTCCGTCGCCCAGGAGCTCCCGGAGGCTGTCTTCCGCCCTGATCCCCCCAGCCCCAGCCGGGCTACCAGGTCCTCGGGCGAAGTGATAATCTCCGCCATGTTCTCGCGGATAAGGGAATTGCAGCCGGCGGAGCGGATGTCGTCTATCCTGCCCGGCAGGGCATAGACCTCCCGGTCGTACTCCACCGCATAGCGCGCCGTCATGAGCGAGCCCCCCTTGGTTTTGGATTCCACTACCACCACGGCGTGCGTCAGCGCAGCGATAATCCGGTTCCGGCGCAGAAAATTGAGCGCTACGGGAGCTGTGCCAAGAGGATAATCCGTCACCAGTCCGCACCCCGGGGTCTGCACCATGGACATGGCCAGCCGTTCGTGCTGCCAGGGATACACTTTATCAATCCCGGTGGGCAGTACCCCAATGGTAGTAAGACCGCATTCCAGGGCCGACTGATGGGCAATGCCATCGGTCCCGAGCGCCATGCCGCTCACGATGCAGGGCTGTACCCTGGCCTGCGCCAGTCCTTCCACCAGCTTGCGGCACCAGCTGCGCCCGTAGGCACTCAGGTCGCGTGTCCCCACCACACCTACCATCGGATGCAGGTCGAAAATCTGCGTGGGCGGCGTGCTTCCGTTCAGATAAAGGCCCAGCGGCGCGTCCGGTATCTCCCGCAGGGCCGTAGGGTACTCCGGGTCTGTGTACCCCAGAAAGCGAAACCCACGCTCCCGGATGCGGTCCAGTTCACCCGCAGCCCAGTCCAGCATGGCCGGCCCCAGCTGGGCAAACAGCTCCGGATGGGATGCCCGGTCCGGGCCGGGCATGACGTCACCCCCGGCTTGACCGGGGGGCTTCCATTTTCCATCGAAAAGCGCCAACGCGCTTCCCGCTTTCTCCATCAGGGCCATCGCCAATGTGGGATGGTACCCGAAAATCCTGTTCAGCGCACACAGCGCCACTTGTTCCTGAAAATCTATCATGCGGCGAAAGTAATGCATAAAAATGAGAAACAACGCAATCGGTTGAAAGATTGCGTTGTTTCACAAGATTTTTCTGCTGTTTCTACCGATTCGGTAAAAAAATCACACGATTAAAAGGGCGTCTCCGTAAGGGCCGAACTTGTATCCCTCCTTGAGTGCTTCCTCATAGGCGGCCATTACCGGCTTGTATCCGCCAAAGGCAGCCACGCTCATGAGCATGGTACTTTGCGGCAGGTGAAAATTGGAGACGATGGCATCCGGAACGGAATACTCGTACGGAGGAAAGATGAACTTGTTGGTCCAGCCGTCGAAGGCGTTCACCTCATGCGTGGTGGTAACATAGGTTTCCAGGCCGCGCATCACCGTGGCGCCAATGGCACAGACCTTCTTGCCGGAACGTTTGGCGCGGTTGATGACCGCTGCGGCCTCCTCCGGAATGATGAGGCGCTCGGAGTCCATACGGTGCTTGGAGAGGTCTTCCACATCTACGCTGCGGAAATGGCCGATTCCCATGTGTACGGTAATGAAGGCCTTCTCGATATCCTTCAGGATCATGCGGTTGAAGAGCTCCCGGCTGAAGTGCAGACTGGCGGCGGGAGCGCTTACGGCACCTTCGTGAACGGCAAAGATGGTCTGGTAATTCTCCGTGTCCTCCGGGGTAACCTTTTCCTTTACCCATTCCGGAACATAGGGCTCACCCAGGGCAAACAGTGCCTCCTTGAAGTCCTCGTACGGGCCGTCAAAGAGGAAACGCAGGGTGCGGCCGCGGGACGTGGTGTTGTCAATCACCTCCGCCACCATGGACTCGTCTTCGCCGAAGTACAACTTGTTGCCGATACGGATTTTACGGGCGGGATCCACAATGACATCCCACAGGCGCTGCTCGCGGTTGAGTTCGCGGAGCAGGAGCACCATGATGTCGGCCCCGGTCTTTTCCTTTTTACCGTACAGGCGCGCGGGGAAGACCTTGGTATCGTTGAGGACAAAGACGTCCCCTTTGCCAAAATAGTCGATAATATCCTTGAAGAGCCGGTGCTCCATTTCGCCGGTTTTTTTGTGAAGAACCAGCAGACGGGCTTCGTCGCGCCAGCGGGGAGGGTTCTGGGCAATCCGATCCTGGGGAAGATCGAAGTTGAATTGTGAAAGTTTCATTTACTCCGTTTTTTCGATACTTATATAATACGGACTATTTGAAAAAAAAGTTTCATCGAGATTCCTCGACTTCGCTCGGAATGACAGGCGTCATTTCCTGTTATAGGCCTCCAGGCGGGCCTGGGCGCCGGCGCGGTCGGTCTCTGTTTCCCCGTTTGCCGCCATCAGGGCGAGGTACTTCTTCTCCGCTTTTACATCTTTGGTGGCGCGGCACATGAGCAGGCAGTTTTTCAGGGCGGTCATATCTCCCGGATGCTTTTTGAGCACCTGGTCATAGTGCTTGCGGGCCTTCTTGTAGTCCTTTTTTACCAGGTAGTAGGAACCCAGGTTGTCCAGGAAGAGGGGATTGTCCTTGCTGTAGGTGAGCAGGTGCTCCGACAAGGCCTTGAACGCTTCCTGCGAGGCGGGAGAGTTGATCCGGAACAGGGCGGCGCAGTAATCCTGCATAAGGGCTTCGAACTGTTCTCCGGACACGGTGCCCAGCTGGTCGTGCACCCAGTCCGGCTTGCGGGTATAGTGGAAAGTTACCAGTGCCTTGAGCTCCTGAAGCGTCATTTCCGGGCTCTCTTTCTCATAGGCCAGGAGGGCATTGATCTTGATGATCTGCCAGTCCAGGTGGTTCTGGGCGGTAGCAATGGCTTTCCCTATGGCCGACAGGGCCTCCGCGAAGAGGGCGTCGTCATAATCGACCACTTCAAAATAGTTTACTTTTTTGCCGGTGGAATCCGTCATGGGAAGGAGCGGCGCGTTGCCCAGGTAGCGGTCCCGGTCCATGGGAACCAGGCGGGTATGCTGGCAGCGGTTGAAGCAGAAGGCGAAGCGGGCAATCATGTGGTTGGGGTCCTCCGGATAGGCGGCCTCCCATTTCCCGAGGAGGGTTTCCACGCCCAGGCCGTCCGGCCCTACGCGGTCCACCAGGTTACTGTATCGGCGCAGGTAGTCGTCCTTGGATTCCTGCGCATGCAGCGGCGCCAGGCACAGCAGGCCCAGCAGCAGGAGGAGAATGCGGTTTTTCATCGGATGTCCATTCTAATTCGTTTGGCTTTGGGGTACAGGTTGTTACACCGTTTCCCCAGGTTTTTGGCAGGCCCCAGCGGGAGCCCCTGATAACAGATGGTAAGCGGGCCGACAGGCGCCTGAGGCGGCAACACCAGCGCGTCGCCGTGCAAATATTGTAAAGCGGTCATGCGGTCTACGTCCCATGCGGGGAGCGCTTCCGGCGGGGTAGGGCGCTCTGCCCGGAACAGGACAAACGGGTCTGCGGTGCGCAGAGGCTCCGGCGTGCCGTGTTTGCGAAGGACGGCGGCATATTGTCCCTCACCGGGGACCAGGCCCGGCAGGAGGGCATAGCCGCAGCGCGTAGGGAGGGCCGGGGAGGCGTCGGCCAGGATAGGGACGATATCGGCCCCCAGCGTTTCTGCGGCCCAGGTTACGCTGTCGTCATTTTCCAGGTGGTTGAAGGTGCAGGTGGCATAGAGCAAATAGCCGCCCGGCTTGAGGACGGGCCAGATGTCATGCAAAATGCGACGGGAGCGGGCCGCGCAGAATTCCACCGTTTGCGGCGACCATTCCGCCACCGCCTGTGCGTCCTTGCGGAACATACCTTCCCCGGAACAGGGGACATCGGCCACGATGACGTCAAAGAGTGGGGAGGTGCCAAAGGCCGACGGGTCCCGCGAAACCGTTCCCACGCGGGCGTCTCCCCAGGTTTGAACGTTGCTGCGGAGCACGCCGTAGCGGGCGCGCATCACCTCATTGGAAAGAAGCGTATAGCGGTCTCCGAAACGCTCGCGGAGCGAGGCGGCCAGGTCGGTGGTTTTTCCTCCGGGCGCCGCGCAAAGGTCCAGCACCGTAGTCCCTTCCTGCAGCGGAAGCTGGCGGAACACATGCCCCACGAACATGGCCGATGTGTCCTGCACGTAATAGGCCCCGGCATGAAACAGCGGGTCCAGCGTGAACACCGGCCGTTCTTTGAGGAGGTACCCGTACGGGCTCCAGGCCACCGGCACCGCATCCGGGAACGGACAGGTGCGGATTTTTTCCGGGTTCAGGCGGATGGAAACGGAAGGCGCCGCCTGCAGTGCCTCAAGCACCGTGGCGGCCCGCTCTGCGCCCACCGACTGCTCCAGAAGGGCGGTGAATTGCGTGATATAAGGAGATTGCTCCACTCGCTTCGCTCGGCCGGAATGACAGCGGTTATTTTGCCCAGTTGGACGGGTCAAATCCCTCCGGCATTTTGCCGTTGGAGGCATCTACCAGGCCGTCCACAACCTTGTCCAGCGCTTCTTTGATCTTGCCGGAAAGCATCATCTTCATCATCAGGTTCAGGTCTGCTTCCACGTTGATCCAGAAGTCCGTCTTGTACGGGTCCTCCTGTGCGGGTTCAAAGTGCAGGACAATGTGAAAGGCGAAAGGTGCGTCAAAGTCCACCAGTTCAATGCGGGAATACGGCACCCGCTGATGTACCTTTACGCCAATGTGAAAGCCCTGAACCGTGGCGGTGAGGGTGTCATAGTCCGCCGTAATCATGTCCCTTTTGTCTTCCGGCAGCATGCGCTGGAAGTTCTGAAGGTCCACAAAAGACATGTACATTTCGTATGGTTGGCGCGAAACCGTACCGTGTTTGCTTTCGATTTCAGTCATAAGTTCGTATATTTGTGCTTGCAAAGATAGTAAAAACCATGCACAAAATCTACTTCGAGAAACGTTGCATCATTATCTGCTCGCCGGAAGAGGAAGCCCTGGCAGACCCGAACTCCGTTGAATTCCACGTAGGAGAGAAGCTCAATATCCACGCCCTGGTACGCATGTTCGAGGTTCAGGACACCCTGTCCCGCATCTACATTCCCACGGACAATATCGAGAATACCTATCGGCGCATTTGCACGGAATTCAAGGAAGTGAATGCGGCCGGCGGGCTGGTGAGCAACCGGCGCGGAGACTATCTTCTTATCTCCAGAAACGGCCTCTGGGACCTGCCTAAGGGCCACCAGGAGCCCGGAGAGGACATCGAGGTTTGTGCCATGCGTGAGGTGCAGGAGGAAACCGGCGTGGACCAGTTGGAGCTCCGCCGCCTCATTTGCATCACGGATCACGTGTACTTCCGGCAGGGCCTGTGGCACCTCAAGCACACCTGGTGGTACGACATGCTGTATACAGACCCCACCAATCTCACTCCGCAGCGGGAGGAAGACATTACAAAAGCGGCGTGGGTGGCCAAAAGCTCACTCCCGCCTTTTCTCAAAAATACCTATCCTTCTATAGTGGAAGTTTTCCGCGAAGCCCGCATCTAGTCCGCCTTCACAGTAGCGGCCGGGTCAATGCGCGCAATCACGCGCGAGGGGAGCCACAGCAGGGCCAGAATGCCCAGGAACGCGATGGCATCGGCTCCCAAAATCCAGAGCACATTCACATGGACCGGCACCCAGGAGACAAAATAGTTGGCCGGATCCAGTGGAATCAGGTGCCAGGTGCCTTGTATCCAGCAAAAGAGCAGCGCCAGGCCATTTCCCACCAGCATGCCTTTGAGTACCGCTTTTGCGCCTATGGTAACAAACAGGCGGCCAATAGCCCTGTTGTCCATCCCCAGGGTTTTCAGCGTGCCGATTGTACTGATGTTGCGCAGCAGCATCACCAGCAGCCCGCTCACCATGTTGAATCCGGCGACCAGGGTCATCAGGAACAGGATGATGAGTACGTTGAAGTCCAGGAGGGAGAGCCAGTCGAACACCTGCGGATAACTCTCCGGGGCGGTGGTCACCAGCAGGTTCTCTTCTGTCTGTTCACCGCTGTCCAGCAGCAGGGTGCTGATTACCAGCGCCAGCTGGTCCACCTGCCTGCGGGGCATTTGCGGGTCGATACGCACGTCCAGGCAGGAAACCTGGCCGGGATCCCAGCCGCCCAGGCGCTGCAGGCCCTCCATACGGGCATATACCAGCAAGTTGTCGTCCAGTTCCAGCAGGTCCTGATGTACTGCGGCTATGGTGAATTTTCGCACGCGTATTTTTCCCCCGATAAAATAGGTGGTCATGGTGTCGCCCGCGCCCAGCCCGGTGATTTCATTGAGGCGTCGGGGGATGGATACGGGGAGAGATGGCCGGTCGGAGCCGGCCATGACGCCGTCATTCCCGGCCACGACGCCGTCATTCCCGGCTTGACCGGGAATCTCCCGCACGCCTTTCACCAGCACGCCGTGCACCGTATCTCCCTCTTTGACAATGCCTGCACGCACCACGGCGGGCTCCAGCGCCTGCACGCCCGGAAGCGCCAGGATGGCCTCTTCGGAGGGGAGATGGCACGGCATGGGCACATTTTCTTCGCCGCCGGAACGAGGCGCGATGCGAATCTCGCCGGTGAGCTGGGCCACTCCCTCCCGGATGGCACTGCGGAAGCCGGAACTCACGGCCACCGCGACAAGAATAACAAAGAAACTGACGGCGATAGCTATCGCCGCCACGTTTCCTTGAAAAGTAAGTTTGCGCGATATGAACCGCTCCGCTACCAAATATGTACGCGTTCTTCTTCCGGACGGAACATGGGATCTCCTTCATGGATATCCCAGGCGTCAAAGAAGGTCTGGAAATTACGCACGCTCACATTTACGCGGTTCACGGCCAGTGAGTGCGGGTCCAGGTTGGTGAGGCGGGCCTTCTCCTGGTCCGTGATGTTCTGGG
>CAMZCW010000053.1 GCA_947305045.1 uncultured Bacteroidales bacterium
AGGCGTCGATATTTGCATAATGCGCGTTTTCTTCGATGAAGGCGCGGCGCGGCGGGACATCATCTCCCATGAGCATGGAGAAGGTGCGTTCTGCATCCGCTGCGTTTTCGATGGTTATCTGGCGAAGCACACGGCGGGCCGGATCCATGGTGGTTTCCCACAACTGCTCGTCGCTCATTTCTCCCAGACCTTTGTACCGCTGCACGGTAACACCCTTTTCCGAGCCACGGCCCAGTTCTGCGGTGGCCTGTTCACGCTGAGCGTCTGTCCAGCAATAGCGTTCCTCCTTTCCCTTCTTCACCAGGTAGAGCGGCGGGGTGGCCAGATACACATAGCCGTTCTTGATGAGGTCGAACATGTAGCGGAAGAAGAAGGTGAGGATGAGACAGGCAATGTGGCTGCCGTCCACATCCGCATCCGTCATGATGATGACTTTGTGATAACGGAGCTTGCTCAGATCCATGTGTTTCTCGCCGGATTCGTCTTCCTGGGCCACCGTCACACCAAGGGCCGTGTAGATATTGCGCACTTCCTGGCTCTCGAAGGCACGGTCCTGGGCGGCTTTTTCCACGTTCAGGATTTTACCACGCAGAGGAAGGATGGCCTGGATGCGGCGGTCGCGGCCCTGCTTGGCCGTACCGCCTGCGGAGTCACCCTCTACCAGGAAGAGTTCGCACTTCTCCGGATCATGGTCGGAGCAGTCTGCCAGTTTGCCGGGCATGCCGGCGCCGCCCATGGGGGTTTTGCGCTGCACCATTTCGCGGGCCTTGCGGGCTGCGGCGCGGGCCGTAGCGGCCAGCACAATCTTTTCCACGATGGTTTTGGCCTCCTTGGGGTGTTCCTCCAGGTATTGGTCCATAGCAGCCGCCGTGGCCTGGGAAACGGCAGAAGTAGCCTCCGGGTTGCCCAGTTTGGTTTTGGTCTGGCCCTCGAACTGGGGCTCTGCCACCTTCACGGAAATGACGGCGGTGAGACCTTCACGGAAGTCTTCCGGGCTCAGTTCTCCTTTAAATTTGGCCAGCAGGTTGTTTTTCTCCGCGTAGTTTTTCAGGGAACGGGAAAGACCCATCTTGAAACCCTGCAGGTGGGTACCGCCCTCAATGGTATGGATGTTATTCACATAGGAATAAATGCGCTCACTAAAACCGGTATTGTACTGAAGGGCAATGTCGATAGGTATCACCTTGTCCGAGGACACCGTGATGGGGTCCGGGATGAGTTTGGGCGCGCCGGCGTCCAAGTAGTCAATAAATTCCTTGAGGCCCTCCTCCGAATAGAACGTATCTGTACGGAAGGCCATAATGCCGGTGGCTTTGCGCTCACCGTCCTCGCTGGTGATGAACTGCTCCACTTTTTCACGCTTGTCCGTAAGGGTGATGCGGATTCCTTTGTTCAGGTATGCCAGTTCACGCAGGCGATTGGCCAAGGTCTCGTACTTGTAAACAATGGTTTGCTGGAAAATGGTGGCATCCGGATGGAAGGCGATGGTGGTACCGGTATCCTGGGCCTCCCCTACCACCTGAACAGGCGTAATGGGCTTGCCCTTGGAGTACTTCTGCACAAAGATTTTTCCCTCGCGGTGGATTTCCGCAATGAGGAGGTCGCTCAGGGCGTTTACACAGGAAACGCCCACGCCGTGCAGACCGCCGGAAACCTTATAGCTGTTTTTGTCAAACTTACCGCCGGCGTGCAACACGGTGAGCACCACTTCCAGGGCGCTTCTGTGCTCTTTCTCGTGCATGCCCGTAGGGATACCGCGGCCATTATCCTGCACACGGATGGAGTTATCTTCCAGGATTTGGACATCTATGCCATTGCAGTAGCCGGCCATGGCTTCGTCAATACAGTTGTCCACCACCTCATACACCAGGTGATGCAGGCCGCGCTCCCCCACGTCTCCAATATACATGGACGGACGCTTGCGGACGGCCTCCAAGCCTTCCAGCACCTGGATACTGTTTGCGGAATACTGCTGTTCCGCCATTTTCATCTGATCTTCTGACATTCTATTTTTACTTAATTTTTACCAACTAATCGGCGCAAAAACACCTGCTTTCTAAATCATACAAAATTAGTGAAAAATATACAAAAAAACAAGCCCCTTGTCTGCGACAAAAGGCTGTTTTATAAAGATTTTTTTCCTAGATACTGAAGGTAGCGCCCACAGTGAAGTAAATACCCTGCTCCGCATACAGGGGAACCCGCTGAATAGCCTGGTTCAGGAGGTTTGCGCCCTTCACCCACAGGCCCAGCTGACGGGTCATCTGGAAGTTGGCCTGAACGCCCAAATCCACAAAGCCGGGCACCTTTACCGGGCCGGGCAAAGCCGAACGGCCTTCCACCACCACGCCGGCCTGAATACGGCCGCCCCAGTTATAGAATGCGTGTCCCTTAGCCTTGAACGGAGCAGGAGCGAAGAGGGTCTCCTCGAATTTCGGGATGAGGGTATAGCCGTAGTAAATATTGGCCCCCACATCCAGTTTTTCGCTCTTCCAGCCGGCATCCGCTATTACATAGAAGGTGTGGAGCGGACTGGCATAGCCCATGGAAGGGAGCCCGTCCACAGGGTTCGTGAGGCCCCAGGTCCAGGCGTTCTCATCCCACTTGTAGCCAACACGCACATCGTAATGGAAGCGCGAAACGAAGTTCCCCCGTATGCCCAACGCCGCATTCACACGGGTAATCATATTGTCCGTATGCCAAGCTGCACCACGCATGAAGGGATTCTGCGCCAGGAGTTTATCGTAGGAGATAAGATTATCCCCGCCGATGGCCTGGAAATACAGCGCCGCCTTACCCGGAGCCAGGTTGAAGTTAATGTGAACATCCGGGAACACAATGCCGCCGGGGTGCTGGCAAAAGCCCTCGGAGCGGAAGAGGAAGCCCACTTTGACGCCCAGTTTCATGCTGAATCGGCCCGTATTAAACAGGTAGTGCGGAAGAAAGCCGATATTGCCGGCATAGCCGTCATTCTGCCCTACCGTCTCTGCAAACAAGCCCATGAGCACATGGTGAGCGCCCAGATTGGCGCCCAAGGTGGCATCCGACATGGTATGCAATTCATAGAAACCCTGCGAACCGATGTAAGCGACACGCGTACCGGCATTGTATTCAAAAGCATGGGCCGGAGCGCTTTTAACGCGAGCCTGCAGCTGCCACAGGTTATTGGAATAATTCACCTCCCGCACGTCCGTTGCCGTAGTGTTCTTGTACTTGACATCCGCCGTGAATGTGCCGCCGGTCCAGGAATAAAGGGCATCCACGCCCAGGGTGGACTGCAAGTTGTGGCCGGAGCGATAAGTACCGTCCGGGAGCAGTACCTTGTCCTGTACGGTGATTTTGCGGTACTTGCCGATATACGAGTGGTGATCCCCATACACATTCAGGCGGAAATTCCTTTTACGCACGGGCGACCATACCACGGTGGCTTCCGGATGAAGACCATAGCCTGCTCCCAGGCGCACGTACAGGGTCCCTTCATCCGACAGGCGCGGCTGGGGACGCATCTGCACCAGGTAAGGCTTGAACTCATAGGAGCCCTGATAAGGCGTATTGCGCACGCTGTAGTCCATGTCCAGATTAAAGCTGTACACGGAATCCGGTACGGAAAGCAGCTGGCTGGGCTTGTCAATTCCGCCGGCCTCACGGGCGTAGGTATTGGTCACCTCCACGACGGGATTCAGGTTTTGGGCAAAAAGACCGGCGCTGACACAGAGCGCGGCGGCGGTTATGATGTACTTTTTCATACTTCTACTGCAATTTACGGAGTCTGAGTTCTACCTGGTCCAGGACGTCGTCCTGCGGGCCGGTGGAAGTGTAACCGGAACGGATGCTCTCAAAGGTCGCTTTTGCCTGCGCCAGGTTCCCCTGCTCGGCAAAACTGTCGCCCAGGACAATGAAGGCCTTGGCCAGCCAGTAGTTCTGGCCGCCGGCTTTCTCTGCAAAGCTGTACACCTTTTCCTGGATGCCCTCAAACTGGCCGCGGTCATACAGGTCCTGGATAATAAGGCAGGCAGCCTCCGCCCCTTCATCGGTGGAAGGAGCCTTGGCCAGCAGCTGGAATTCCTCAAACGCCTCCTTGCGGCGGCTGCTGCTCAGGAAAGATTTGGCGCGCACATAATGGGCTTCCCGCTGCAGTTCCAGGTCCTCCGAGCGGAGCACCACCTCTGCATTCGCTATGGCGTCTTCCCACTGACGGGCACGGAAAGCGGAACGCATAAGGCCGATGGTAGCCAGTTCCTGGTTGGCGCCCATCCTGGCATGTTCCTTCAACTGGAGATATGCCTGATAGGCATTGGCGTAGCTGCCCAGCTCATACTGCAGAACGGCGTATTGCATCCGGGCCGTTTCCTGCAGGGCACCGTCCAGGCCGGCCTCCAGGGCTGCCTGATACAGGTCTGCCGCCTGCTCACGCTGGCCGGCAGCGCGCTGGCAGTCCGCCAGGTAGAACTTGGCTTTGGCGCCGTAAATGGCCTGCGGATATTTGTCCAGGTATGCCTGAAGGGTGCTTTGCGCCTTGGCATAGTCTCCGGAAAGGTAAATTTGCTCTGCGCTGGAAAAATACACTTCCTCTTTCTGGGCTTCCGTACGTCCCGCGCCGCCCAGGCTGTTCACATAGGCCAGATAAGCCTCCGGATCCTCCCGGGTGCGGTAAATGGCCTCGATGGCCAGGAGGGCGTCTTCTGCGTATTCACCGCCCTGGGCCACCACTTCCTTATAGCAGGCCAGGGCTTCATCGCTGCGGCCGGCGTTGCGGTTCACCATGCCCAGTTCCAGCATGGCCTTTGCGCTCAACGCCGGATCGGCGGTGGCGCTGCGGAGCGTCCTGAAGGTGCGGATGGCATTGTCATCGTCCTTAATGGCGACATAGGCACGGCCCAGCTCATACAGCGATTCTCCGTAATAGGGAGTACCGGGGGTGGCACGAATGGCATCCTCCAGGAAACGCACCTTGCGGGCATTGTCCTGAAGCAGACCGCATGCCACGCCGGCACGATAGCGCGGGTACAGGTTGGCCGGATTGGGATAGTCTGCCATCTGCCGCTCATAGGCGGCGACGGCGGTACCATAATTGCCGCTGAAGAAGTAGCAGTCACCCACGCGGATTTGAGCATCCTCGCCCATCAGGCGGGCATCCCCTTCCAGATAGTTCTCGAACCACCTGAGGGCCTTTTCGTAATCTGCCTCCTTGAAGTAGGTGTAGGCCATCTGGTAAGAGAGGAGCTGGCCTTCCGGACGGTTTTTCAGGGCCGACAAGTTGTACAGGTCCGTCAGGATATCCCGGGCTTCCGTGTATTTGCCGTCCCGATAAAGGGCCTCTGCCTGGTAGTAGCGGGCCAGCTGGTTGAAGCCTTCCCGACGGGGGCTGTAATACGCAGCCGCCTTCAAGTGCGGTACGGCACTGCGCCAGGAGCCGCTTTCCATCAGCTCGCGGGCCCGCAGGAAGTAGGCCTTCATGTAGTTGGCCTGCATGTCCGGACGAAGTTCATCAATGTGGTCATAGGCCTCCACGGCTCCCACGTAGTCGTGATTCTGGAGGGCCACCATGGCCATATAGGAATAAATCTGATCCCCCTTGGACAGGGCATTGTACTTTTGAAGATATTCCTGGAAAGGAGCCGTGTCCCGGTTCAGGTCGAAGGCCAGTTTGGCGTAGTTGTACAAGGCGTCCTCCTGGATGTCCGGCGTATAACTGAGGGCCGATGCCTCTTTGAAAGCATCCATGGCCGCCACCTTGTTGCGCAACTGGATATAGCTGTAGCCCAGCTGATAAGCGGCGACCTGCCCCAGGGAGTCCGTACGGTTTTCCATCCGGCTGAAGTTTTCCACGGCGCCCTCCCAATTCTCTATCACATAGTTGATTTCTCCGGCGTAGAAATAGTCGCTGCGGGTAAGCGCCCCTTTATGGCGAAGATTCTTTTCATAGTAGTTGCGCGCCTTGTCCACATCCCCCTTGATGAGGTAGGTCTCGCTCATGATGCGGGCCAGATGGGGCCTGCGCTCTTCCGGAACCTTATTGAACAAGTCCTCGCCGAAGCGGAGTACGTAGTCATAATCTTTCTCGTTGAAGCGGCACTCCAGGATGTAATAATTGGCCTGCGCAACGAAACGATGGTCCTTGGCAGCCAGTTCAAACCAGCGGGAGGCCTCCTTGAAATCCTTCTGGGCATAATAGATATACCCCAGGGTGTAGTATGACGGGGCGGTATAGTCCGAGTACGGGAGGTCTTGCATGCGCAGCATCAGCCCTTTGGCGCGGTCCCACTCACCCTGCGCAAAAGCGCTGTAGCCCAGCTTGTAAGTATATTCCGGCCGCTGGCTTTTCTGGACATCCCCGGCAGAGATCTGATTGAACAACTGAAGGGCTTCCTCGTACCGTTCCTGGTCAAAATAAGACAGGCCCAGCTGGTAACGCACCTGCGGAACCAGGAGATTTTCATGATAACGGGCGATGAATGCCTTGGCAAGGTCATGGGAATGAGGCATTTTGAGCTGAAGCGCACAAAGGACGCGATAGCCCTCTGCCATGGGCGTATTGTTACCCTGGACAAGCCGGAGCGTCTCCGAGTACATGCCGGCCCGGTACAAGTCTTTCACCTGACTGAAATCCTGTGCATACAGGCCCAAGGCCAGGCTTAAAGCGGCGACAAGCGCAAGATATCTTTTCATGCTGAGTCTATTAAACCAACTAAATCTATATTTTGACAAATTTACAAAAAATTTCCGTTATATTTGTATGATTTTGGATTTATTCACATGGAATCTCTCATTCATTTCAAAGACGCCGACATCCTCAACGGAGAAACCGTCGTGCTGTATAACCTGGACATGGACATTATGCCCGGAGACTTCGTGTACATTGTAGGCAAAGTGGGCTCCGGCAAAACCTCCATCATCCGCACCATCACGGCAGAAAACAAGCTCCTCAAGGGCGAGGGGCAGGCCTGCGGCTACAACCTTCGCTCCCTGAAAAAACGGGACATTCCTTTCCTCAGGCGTTCCCTGGGCGTGATTTTCCAAGATTTCCAGTTGCTCACAGACCGCAGCGTAGAGGCCAACCTGGAGTTCGTCCTCCGCGCCACCGGCTGGAAGGAGCGGTACAGTATCGACAAACGCATTCGGGAAGTGCTGGACGCCGTGGGCATGGGCACCAAGGCCCACAAGATGCCGCACCAGCTGTCCGGCGGCGAACAGCAGCGCATTGCCATTGCCCGGGCGCTCCTGAATAAGCCCAAGGCTATCCTGGCAGACGAACCCACCGGCAACCTGGACGGAGAAACGGCCGACGAAATTCTCCAGCTCCTGATGGACCTGAACCGGGAAGGCACCGCCATTGTCATGGTCACCCACAACCGCGCCATCTTCGAAAAATACCCCGGCCGCGTATTCTCCTGCGAGGGGGAACAGTGCCACGAAGTCATTGACGAAGGCATCGACGTGGTCCTATGACAAAGAAAGAACGGTTCAACAGCATCATCGGCTGGTTCGCGGAAAACCAGCCCGTGGCGCAGTCGGAGCTGCATTTTGCCAACCCGTACCAGCTGCTGGTGGCGGTGATTCTGAGCGCCCAGTGCACGGACCGGCGGGTAAATCTGGTCACCCCTCCCCTTTTCGAGCGTTTTCCTACGCCTGCGGAGCTGTCATCGGCCGGTTTTGACGACGTTTACCCCTACGTAAAGAGCGTTTCCTACCCCAACGCCAAAGCCCGGCACCTGATTGCCATGGCCCGGATGCTCCTGGCCGATTACAACGGCGAAGTCCCCTCCGACATTGACGCGCTCATGCGCCTGCCGGGCGTAGGTCGCAAAACCGCCAACGTAATCGCTTCCATCGTGTACGACAAGCCGGTAATTGCCGTAGATACGCATGTGTTCCGCGTGGCGCACCGCCTGGGCCTTTCCAAAGGGAGCACGCCCTTTGCCGTAGAGCAGGACCTGGAACGCTACATTCCCGTGGAACTGCGCGCCATCTCTCACCACTGGCTTATTCTGCATGGCCGATACGTGTGCGTCGCCCGCAAGCCCAAGTGCGCAGAATGCCCCCTCACCGCCTGGTGCCAGGAATTCCCCGTGATTGGTAAGTAATTGAGCCTGAGTCAATTATTATATAATCCTCGTTCGAATTTTGAACGAGGATTGTATAGTAAGTAATTGAAAATGTGACGATTAGCAGTCACGCTGTGCAGACGAAAATCAGGTTGGCGGATGGCGTGTCGGTGTGCAGGCCGAAGATGTGGACTGCCCCGCCGGACTTTATGCCCAATTTGGCCCGGAGTTGGTCGCTGGTGAGCGGAAGGTTCCGGGCTGTTACTTCCGCCCGGGGATGTTTCTTGCCGATATCCTTGATGGAACGATTGTTAAGCGGTGTTACTTCAAGGATTTGATACCACTTGCCAAAGGGTTTGAGGGCCTCCACGGGCTGGTCGCTCAAGTAGGCATGGGTGTGCCGTCCCAGCTTTTGCAGGCCAAACCGGCAGGGCCAGGTAAAGGCGCCCGCCTTGAGGAGGGGTTTGCCGGGCTCGAAGAGCCAGGCGGGAGATGCCCGATCGGGGTCGGGCATGACGCAGAACGGGGCGGGCATGACGCCCCCGTCACCCCCGGCTTGACCGGGGGTCTCCCCAGAGGGGGCGGTGATTTCCGCCACGGCACCATTGGAGTACACGGTGAGAGAATACGGACCGGCATAGTCCCGCTCCAGGAGGAGCAGCAACTCCTTGCACTCCCCTTCCGCGCCCACCACATGCACGGCTTTCACGCAGCCCAGCTGCTTGCAAACCAGGGAAATATCCGCCATGGGCGATAACTTGAGCAGCACCAGCGGACAGACCGCCAGAAGCTCTGGCAGGAGTTGCAGCACATCCGGCTGGCAGTCTTCCAGGCGGAAGACCTTACTCCCGTCGGAAGCGCGCCGCGCCGGATCCAGAAAGAGGATATCCGGATGGAAGGAGCCCAAAATAAGCGGGAGTTTTCCCGCGACGAGTTCCGCGCAGGAAACCGTCACGTTAGAGAGCCCCAGGGCCGCGAAATTATGCCGGGCGGCATCGGCAAGCTCCGGGCGCATCTCGTTGTACAGCACCCGGTCAAACAGCTGCGCAAACGCCCAGCTGTCGACCCCCAAACCGCCCGTCAGGTCTGCCAGGCGGCCCTTTGCTGCAGCCGCAGCAACAGCCGCCTTGTAGCGGGCTGTCTCCGCGGAAGAGCACTGCTCCCCGGAAATCCGGAACGGATACCGGAGCGACGGCACCGCATACCACGCAGGGACTTTGTCCCGCAGTTTGCGCCGCACTTCCAGAGTGGTTAAGGCCAGGTCAAAATCCTCAACTTCAGCTGTATAACGGTCCCGGGCAAGCGCAAGCTTTCCCAGATCGTCCCCTTCATGGGACAATATGAAATCTGCCCATTCCATATTGCAAAAATACGGAATAATCTTTACATTTGTAAAATGAGATTTCTCGACTTCGCTCGAAATGACAAGAGGAGGATCGAAATGACAAGAGGAAGCCCGAAATGACAAGAGGATGATCGAAATGACAAAACACTAAAACACAATAGCAATGAAAGATTACAAACAAACAGCACAGAGCTGGCTCACCGGCAACTTCGACGAGCAAACCAAGGCAGAGGTCAAACACCTGATGGACACGGACCCCGTTGCCCTGGAAGACGCCTTCTACCGCAACCTGGAGTTCGGCACCGGCGGCCTGCGCGGCATTATGGGCGCCGGCACCAACCGCATGAACAAGTACACGGTGGGCATGGCCACCCAGGGCCTGGCCAACTACATCAAGGCCCATGTGCAGGGACAGGCCAGCGTGTGCATCAGCCATGACAGCCGCAACAATTCCCGCCTGTTCGCGGAAATATCGGCCCAGGTCCTGGCCAATAACGGCATCAAGGTGTATCTGTTCGAGAGCCTGCGTCCCACGCCGGAGCTCAGCTACAGCATCCGCCTCAAGAAGGCCACGGCCGGCATCATGGTCACTGCCAGCCACAACCCCAAGGAATACAACGGCTACAAGGTGTTCTGGCAGGACGGCGGCCAAATCACCGCTCCCGTTGACAAAGACATCGTGGCAGAAGTCGCCAAAATTGAAGATCCGGCCGATGTCCGCTTCGAACCCGTCGCGGGAGAGCCCAAGGGGACCATCGAAATCATGGGAGCAGAGGTGGACGAATGCTACCTCAAGGACCAGCTCTCCCTCATGCTGTCCCCGGAGGCCGTCGCCAAACACAAGGACCTCAAGATTGTGTATACGCCCCTTCACGGCTGCGGCGTCAAGCTCATGCCGGAGGCCTTGAAGCGCATCGGCTTCACCAACATCATCCACGTGCCGGAGCAGGACGTGAGTGACGGCAACTTCCCCACCGTGGCCTCCCCCAACCCGGAAGAGCCCGCTGCCATGGCCATGGCCCTCAAGAAGGCCGATGAAACCGGCGCAGACCTGGTCCTGGCCACAGACCCGGATGCAGACCGCCTGGGCATCGCCGTCCGCGACAATGAAGGCAAGATGGTCCAGCTCACCGGCAACCAGACCTGGAGCTTCCTCACCTACTATATCCTCAAACGCTGGCAGGAGCTGGGCAAACTCAACGGCAAACAGTACTGCGTAAAGACCATCGTCACCAGCGAGCTCATTGCCGCCATTTGCCAGAGCTTCGGCGTCAAGTGCTACAACGTCCTCACGGGCTTCAAATACATAGCAGAAATCCAGAAGCAACAGGAAGGCAAGAGCGAATTTGTCTGCGGTGGAGAAGAAAGCTACGGCTTCAACCTGGGTTCCTTCGTCCGCGACAAGTGCGCGCAGGTAGCCGGCTGCGCCGTGGCGGAATGCGCCGCCTGGGCCGCCGAGCAAGGCCTCACCCTCTACCAGCTCCTCCAGAAGGTGTACAAGGAATACGGCCTGTACGTAGAAAAGATGGTGTACATTGTCCGCAAGGGCAAATCCGGCGCAGAGGAAATTCAAAAGATTATGGCGGATTACCGCGCCTGCCCGCCCAAGGAGATTGCCGGCAGCCCGCTGGTCAAGGTCCTGGACTACAACAAGCCGGAGGAAACCGGTCTCCCGAAGAGCAATGTGCTGCAGTTCTACAACGCCGCCGGCGACGTAGTCACCGTCCGTCCTTCCGGCACCGAGCCCAAGATCAAGTTCTACTTTGGCGCCAAAGGCGACGACGCCCCCGCCAAGATTGAAAAACTCAAGGCTCAGTTCATCAACTAAGCGGAAATGACAGAAATTATTACGGGGTTTCTTGCTTTTTTGCAGGAAATCCCGTATTTTTGCAATCCTTTCTACGCGGGGTATTAGCTCAGTTGGCTAGAGCGATAGGTTCGCAATCTATAGGTCAGGGGTTCGACTCCCCTATACTCCACAAAAAACAGAGTGACCCAAAGTCAAATTGACTAAGGTCACTCTGTTTCGTTTTGCGATATTTCGTATCTTTGCACCTGAAGAATCTCGATTTCCGATGAAGTACTACATCATCGCCGGCGAGGCCTCCGGAGACCTGCACGGCAGCAACCTTATGAAGGGCCTGTATGCGCAGGACCCTTCGGCCGATATCCGCTTCTGGGGCGGCGAGCTCATGAACGGCGTTTACAAGGCGCATCAGGAAGGGGACGGCTTGGTAAGAGATTACCGCAATACGGCGGTCATGGGCGTTTGGGAGGTATTTCTCAAGGTATTCTCCATCGCCCGGAATGTGCGGGACTGCAAGGCGGATATCGCGGCCTGGAGACCGGATGTGGTGATTCTTATCGACTATCCCGGCTTTAACCTGAAGATTGCGGAGTTTGCCCATGGTGCGGGCTTCCGGGTGTATTATTACATTGCTCCCAAGGTGTGGGCCTCCCGCGAGGGACGTATCCGCAGAATCAAGGCCTGGGTGGACCGCCTGTTTATCATCTTCCCCTTCGAGATTCCGTACTTCGAGTCCAAAGGCGTGCCTTTTACCTATGCGGGGAATCCGCTGGTCGATGCCGTTGACCAGAGTCCGGCCATGACGGAGCCCCGGGAGGCGTTTTTCCAGCGCACAGGCGTGCCGGATACGCCGTACATCGCCCTCCTGGCCGGCTCTCGAAACATGGAGATTGGCAGCATGATGCCCACCTTCATGCAGTTTGCCGATGTCTGGCATGCGGAGAACCCTTCCTGCCATTTTGTGGTGGCCGCCGCTCCGTCCCGCACCATGAAAGACTATGAGAAGTACGTGGGCGGGCGCACATACGTGCACGTAGTGTTCGGGGAAACTTATAGCGCGCTCCGTCATGCACAGGCGGCCATCATCAACTCCGGTACAGCCTCGCTGGAGGCGGCCCTCATTGGCACACCGCAAATCGTGGGCTACCAGATGGCGGCCCTTACGGCATTCATTGCGCGCCGCATTGTCAAGGTGCCGTATGTGTCCCTGGCTAACCTTATCATTAACCGACTGGCTTTCAAGGAATTCCTCCTGGAAAACTTTACCCTGGAGAACCTGGTGGGGGAAATGCGCCGGATTACGGAAGACACCGCTTACCGGGAGCAGATGCGCTCCGACTACGCAGAGGTCCGGAAGCTGCTGGGCGGCACCGGCGCCTCCAACGCCGTTGCCAAAGCCATGGTCTCGTCCTTAAAAACGGCCTCCAACAAGGACGAGAAGGCCTAAACCGGGTCCTCGTCCTTAAAAATGCCCCCAAACAAGGACGAGAAGGGGGCTGCAAATCGAGTAGGAGGAAAACAAAGGATTTTCGGAGTTTTCTTCCTATTCCTTTGT
>CAMZCW010000054.1 GCA_947305045.1 uncultured Bacteroidales bacterium
GTATAGTTTTTGTCGTCTTCCAGCACAAAGACCACGGTGCCGCGAATCTCCTGCGCCTGGCCATAAATGAGGGTGCCGGGCATATTGTCCGGAAGGTCCTTCATGTAGCCGTCTTTGTCTACCAGCATGGCCACATGGCAGCCTTCCAGGGAGAGCGCCCGGGTTATGCGGGTGAGAAGCGTTGAATAATGCACCACGTCAAAGCCGCGGGCCTCCACTTTTTCTGCGAGCGCTTCCAGGTCCAGTTCTCCGTCTTCCTCCACGTCCATGGCGTAATAAAAGCCCTGCGGATACACGGCAATGATGCCCAGGCTATCTTTCCCGTCCTCTTCCTCGGGATTCACTTTCAGATACTCCTTGAGCCACAGCGTTTCTATCTCTTCCGTATACTGGGAAAGTTCTCCGGAGACATAGCCCCGGGCAACCTGTTCCAGGGTAAACTGCTCCCTGTCCCCCAAACGAGCCGCCTGCAGGCTGGCCTTGGCAACGCCTTTCCGGTCCAGCTCATGCAGGATGTTCGCTTTGAGCCAAAAACAGCTACTGTGGCCCATCTGACAGCCGCGTTCCAGCGGCTCCAGCGCCTGGACCGGGTCCTCCTGATAACCCAGGTTGCCAAAATACAGGCAACATCCCTTCAGGAAACAGGCATAGCGGTCATGGTGTTCAATGGCGTAGTCCAGCCCCTGGGCAATCTCCCGGTGAAGCGCCTCCTGCTCCTCCTCGGGGAGCGCCAGGAAAGCCTCCTGGTCCATCCCGGCCTTGAAACGGCGGCAGTTTACAGCCCCTTTACGGACGCCTTCATCGGCCACCTCGCAGGCACGGTCCCAGTCTCCGGCCGTTTTGTACAGCGTGGCCAGGGAATAATAGCTCTCATTGTCTCCACGGTCTATACTCGCCCGAAACGCTTTTTCTGCCGCCGCCGGGTCTGTGTCCTGGAGCGCCAGCCCCAGCAAATCATAATAGAGCGTATCACAGTCCGGGTGTTTTTCCATGTGCTTCTGGAGGATATCGGCCACCAGGGCGGGGTCCTCGGGGAATCCGTAGTCTCCGTAAATGGTGTTTTCCATGGTCATGACCTGGGCCAGTTCGCTGCCCAACTTGTAGGAGGAATCCATGAGGAAGGCATGCATCCCGGGATTGGCTTTGTCGGCCTCTGTGCGGCCGTCAAAGTACAGCTGGGCCAGGGCGGCGTTAGCGTCCTGAACACCATGGGTTCCGGCATAGAGAAGAAGGACTTCTGCCTCGTTGAGACACGCTCCGCCCGGGTTCACCATGGACAGCCATCGGCCATAACCATAGGCGGCATAAGGGTCTGTTTCGCTGTTTGCCTTGAGTTTTTCCACCATTTCCGGGGAAAGGCTTTTGACGCGCCAGCCGGTAAGGAAATGCTGCAGGAAATTGCGGTCCGGGGTGATGTCGAAGGGCTGTGTCATGGCGTTATAAATTTTATTCGGTTGATTTTGCCGAAGATACAAAACTTTAACTATATTTGCAAAAACACACATCATTATGGCAACACTGAATCTCTCTTATGAAGACCTTGCTTCCGTCATCTGCCTGGCCGTGCACCTGGCCAACGCGGACGGAAACGTGACGGACGACGAAATGGAGGCTATCGTCAGGTCCATCACGGACCAGTACAATTTTGAAGGCAAACAGGATCTCCTCAAGGAGTACATCAATGACGGCATGAACATGCAGCCCCAGGAGGCGCTCAAGCGCATTGCCGCATTCGGCCCCACGGAAAAGCAGTGGACGTCCAATTTCTTTGTGAAGACCATCGTGGCAGACGGCAATCTGGAAGAGAACGAAAAGAGCCTCTACTGGGACATCATGGACAAGTGCGGCCTTCCGGACCACAACCTGGAAGACAGCTCGGACAGCGCTCAAACCGAGGCCAGTCTTGAGCGCCAGACTGCCGTCACTTTCAATTACAAACGCGTGAAAGCGGACATCTGCGACGGCGCCGTCCAGTATGTCCAGTGGGACCGCGGGGTAAACGTGCGGGAAAAGGTGTTCGGCTGGTTCCAGGACGCAGAGTCCCTCCAGTTCTTCAGAAGGTCCCGGGCCCTGGATGCCATCAACAAGGAAATGGGCCTTGCCGCCGGCTGGAAGCTGGTCATGATTTACGCTCCCAAGGAATATTGGGCGGATCCCAAGCCTAACCGGGTAGGAAGCCGGATTGCCGGAGAAGCCATCTGGGGCCCCGTGCTCTTTGTCCTTGAGAACGACGACAAAACCCTCATGGGCTTCAATTACAAGAGTTTCATCCAGCGCCTCCTCGAAATTCTCTATTCCCTGGACAACGGCATTCTGGTTGCCGGCGAAGAGAATCCCCAGCTTTCCCGCCGCTACTTTGAAACGGCGCTCACGGAACTGGGCACCCTGAAGGAAGCCTAGGAAAGACTTACTTTTTCCAGGTCAAATGACGCCGTCATTTCCTTTGGCACCCGACAGCGCCAGGAAGAGGAGAAATATGGAGGCAAGTGTCTTTCTCATAATTGGTTCAGCAAACCCTCTGTTTTCAGATCCCGGATAAGGACATTATACTTGATGGGAATCAGGTACACACCGCTGAAATCCGGCCCTTGCTGGATAATGCTTCCCAGCAGTTCCAGCAGCGTCTGCTTGCCGCCGGCATCCATTTTCAGGTAGGCGTGCATCCGTTTTTTGAAGAAGTTGACCGCGTAGTCTCTGGTGCGCAGCTCCTCCCTGGATTTGCTTATGAGCTTACGGTCATCGTTCAGGCCTTCCACGCCCGTATAAAGCAGGCGGTCAAACAAGGTTTCCTTGGCGCTTTGAAGGACATCTCCCTTTTTGGCAGCCAGGCCCTCTACGGCAAATAGGGCGGTTCTTCCGTCAAACTCCAGCAGTTCGACCGTACCGCTGTGATGAACCTGAGCGAAGGCCGTAGTCCGCGACAACAGGACTACGGCCATTAAAGCAATCAGTAAATGTCTATTCATTATAGAGACTTGAGAACGTTGTTAATTCCGCCCAGGACATCCTTGGGAGGACGGGAAGTTACCTGTACCGGTATCTCGTTGTCCAGGCAGTCCTGCAGCTCTTTTCCGCCCTTGGTTACCTTGCAAACACTCAGGGAACCGGTCTTCACCTCCTCCACCTTCATTTCGCCGATTTTCTGCGTGATTTGCTCACCGGCGACTTCCATCACCTTGAAGATCTCGAAAATATTCCCCTTGGCTACGCCGTCATTGGAACCTGCACCCAGATAGACGGAAACAACCCCCTTCTTGGGATGGGTTTCGTTGATGGCCTTGATTTCCGCCGTTACACGGAACACGTTGTTGACCATGGCTTTAATGTCATTGTCCACCAGGCCGAAGGATTCCGCAATGGCGGCGTTCCTGTCCTGGGAAGAGTTGCCATAATGGAAGTCCCGGTTGGAGTAGGCCGTACTGCCATCGGCAATGTTGTATAGCTGATACGCGAATTGCGTTTTTGCTTTATAATAGGTTTTTCCGTTCAGGTATTCGGACTCCACATTGATGCTCTCGAGCTGAGCCTCCAGCAGGAATTCGGCACCGGTTTCTTTCAACTGCGCCAGGGCTTCGGCCGTGTTGGTGGAAAGCCCATTGACGGATTGTCCATCAACGACATCGATTCGTCCTGTAGCGGTAAGTCCTTGCAGGACACTGCTTTTAAGCATCATAATCCACTGTTGACTTTCATTGCCGCTCACTTTTCCAAGTACAACGTCGTGCTTCTGGGCAAAAACAGGGGTAAGGCATGCAAAAGAAGCCAGAATAAGAATACATTTTTTCATACGAGATAGGTTTTATAATTCATCCTGTGCCAGACGGAACCCCGTCAGGCTATTACTCTCTTCCGGGCGCATGAAGCCACGGAACCAGGTATTGCTGGGCCAGCTCTTTATCTTGAAAGGGCCGCCTCTCACGATTTTTTCATAACCGCTTTCCGGCACGTTGTCTCCGTAGCTTCCATACCAGTCCTGACACCATTCTGCCAGCCCGTCCAGCATGGCTTCCAGGCCAAGGGCATTGCTTTTTTGCGCGGCACCCTCCCATTCGGCCTCCGTGGGAAGGCGGAAATTGGTGCCGCCCAACCGGTTAAGCTTGGCGATGAATTCCTGCACGTCGTACCAGCTCACGTTATCCACCGGGCGGGTGTCTCCCGGGACCAGCGACGGATTGCTGCCCATCACGGCTTTCCATAAGGCCTGGGTGACCTCTGCCTTTCCTATCTTGTAGGGCCTCAGGGCAAGCTCATGCAGCGGCGCCATGAGCGGACTGTTTTTGTCGCCCAGAACAACCCGGCCGCCCTGAACATTGACCATTTCGTAGGAAATGCCTTCCAGCGAAAAGCTGCCGGCCGCTTTCAGCCTTATGCGGAGCGTGCCCTTCCGGCGAAGCTCTATGTTGAACTCCAGGCGTTCAATATTATACCCGGGTGCGCGAATTTCGGCAATATGACTGCCCTCGGGGCCTTCGTATTCGAACGGAAGCACGCTTGAAAGCTTTTCTCCGTCTACATACACATCGGCATTGCGGACATCGCTCTCAATGCGCATTTTCCCGGTGGGCCCGGTGTAGGCCACCTGCGGACGCTCTATCTGGAGGATGTAGGTGCTTTTTTTCTGCAGCGGTTCCGGGAACTCGTACCGCAGGGGCAGGTAGCGCTTGGTTTTCACCGTGAGCCACCAGGCCTTGTCCACCATGTACAGCCACCATTCCCCGTCCTTGAATTCCTGTTTGACGATGGAGCCTTCAAAGCTGACATCGGTCATCACCAGCCCCACCTTCAGGAGGGCGCAGGGATTGCCGTTGAGGTCCTTTTCCTCATACCGCACGGCGCTGATGTCGGAAGGGTCCTGCCGGAAATCCTTCACGGTCAGCTCCTGCGCCAGGACAAATCGGCACAAAAAAAGGGCGACAAGCAGTAGGGAGAGGTGTCTCATCGTCAAATCTTGAAGCTGTCCAGGGTAAATATCTCGTTCTCTGACGTTTCCATGGGCTGCCAGGTACGGACGTCAATCTTGGGCTGGTCCTCGTTGGTGAAGTCCCAAACCAGGAACAGGATGCCCTCGTCGCTGTAGGTGCTGGAGTTCCAGTGCTGGATGAGGGTGACACCATAGAAATTGGGGTTGGCGCCGTGACGCATCACCTTGATATCGTCAAACTTGACATTGATGTACCCCTGGCGGGCGAACACGCGCTTGAGGTTCTGCAGATACTGCTCCTTGCTCTGTTTGGAGTACTGGATTTCCGGACGCATGCCCACGCCGCTCTCGTTGGGGATGCGGCGGATGACCTTGCCCGTGATAATGAGGGCGTCCTCGCTGAAGACGGCATCCATGAAGGCCAGGTCTTTCTGGTTGTAGGCGTTGCGGAACTGCTCCACATAGTGCAGGATTTGCATCCGGCGGTCCAGGTCGTCCAGTTCCACGCCTTCGCGCAGGATACGCATGTATTGGTTAACGCCCAGGGTCAGGTTAAAGTCTACAATACGGCCTTTCGTGTCAAAGTCTATGCAGATTTCCTGCACCTTGGCATCGGTATAACTGCTGTCCAGCGGCTTCATTTCTATCTCGATGTTGCGCACCTGGTATCCGCGGGTCTGGCCCCCGTTTTTCAGCGTAAGGCAGCTGGTGACAATCTCTCCGTCCATGGTACGGAAATGCACGTTTTCCCAGAGCATGGCAATACTGTGCGAGGCCATATCGTCAATGTCCAGGCTGGAGAAATTGACCGCCTGGGAAGTGCTTTCGGCCGCGTTGATGGCGGTGAGCAAGCGGGAAACCTGGCTTTCCATCCGGGTTTTGAGCGCCCCCTCGGAGATGCCGTCCACCAGCTCGAAATCCACTTTATCCTGTGCCCCGGCCAGCTGGAAGCAGGCAACAAGGGTCATTGTCAGTGTCAGAATCTTTTTCATCGTCTTTTCTTATTTTGCGAAGGTAAACCAAATGATATCCATGTGGGCGGGAAGGGTGGCCGGGGCCGATGTCAAGGTGCGGAAGTCCGTACGGGTACTGCTCCCGGGGCCTAAAACGGTCTCTACTTTCCCGTCCTTCCCAATGAGCATGAAGCACTCTGCCGGGTTCTTGCACGTGGAGAGCGGGCCGGTTTTCTTGATTTTGTACTCGGCTTTCATGCGGCTTAGGAGGGCTTTGGCGGAGGAGAAGGACGTTGCCCCTAGCAGCTGGTCCACTACGTTCTGTTGCCAGGCCAGCTCCAGCTTGAGCGAGGCATCTTCCTTGCCGGGAGCCGCCTCCGGGGCCTTTTCTTCCGGCTCCGGAAGGACCACCTTTTCCACATTGCCGGGAACGGGCGCTTCCTGCGGCTTTTCCGGGGCGGCCGCAGCCAGCAGCGTGGCGTTCTCCGCCGTCTGGATGTCGGATTTTTTCACATAGAGGAACACTTTTATCATATCCCCTCTGCGCAGCTGGACGGAATCCCGCGAGGAATTGATGTTCCGGATAAGGATATCCTTGTCCTCAAAGGCTTTTTTGCTGCCGGTATATTCCTTGATTTGGATAAGCAACAGGTCGTTGGCCACCTCCAAAGCTTCGGCGGCAGTGGGCATGGTGGCCTCTGCGTACAAATATTGGGAACTCCGTTTGATGGAGTTGATTTTCTTGGCGCCCTGGCTCCAGGCCATAACGGAGACCAAAAGGAGCGCGCACAGGCAAGTAAGAATTCGTTTCATTGTCTGGTTTCTTCAAAGAGGTATTTAAGGGAATGCGTAGGGACAAAGGGCGTCAGGCGGGCCTGGATGCTGCCTTCCTTGGTGGCAATAACCGCGAAAGGGACCTGCAGGCGCAGCACATGGTTGAATCCGGCGGCCTCGTTGCGCAGGATAAGTTCCCCTTCCACCAGTTCTTCATCCATGGCGATGATGCCCCAGTAGGGCGTGCACCCCCATTGCTGGGCATAGCCGGCCAGGGCACGGAGAGGGATGGAAAAGTAATCCTGCCTGAGCCCGTAGATGCCGCGTTTGATGTGGACCGTGACGGTGCCTGCATCCACCAGCCCCGCCAGGAGGTTGGCCATGGTCTCGGCAGGGTGAGCCGGTGTATCTACTGCTCGGAGCGTGCCGTCCGGCAACGCCACATAATAGCGGTTTGCGTTCAGTTTGGGCAGATAGTACCAACCGCGTTCTTCTGTCAGGATGCCATCCTGCCTCCGGGAGAGTTCCTCCAGGGCGGGCAGCGGCGGCATTTCCGGCGCCGGAGCGTTGGAGAGTTCTTCCGGCAGACGGCGGTCGTTCTCCTCCTGGGTGCGCCCCAGCAGCAGCTCGGCCTCGGCGGGGAACACCATGGCAAAACCACCCCACTCCAGCAGGTACATGCGTCCTCCTGCCTGGGAAAGCCGGATGGTCTGGCCTGGCTCACGGCTCAGTTGCAAAAGGCTGTGCAGCCCCCCGCCGCGCGGGAAAGAAACGCCGTCTTCCAGCAGTTGGACAGCAACGGGTTTTTCCCGTTGCAGGGGAAGATCGGCTTCCAGGGAATAACGCTCCAGAAACCGGCCGATGACAACGCCGGTAAGCGCCAGCTGTTCCTCGGAAAAAAGCGCATAACCGATATGTTCCACTGTTTCGCCGCTTTTGACCACGGAGACGGGCTGTCCGGCCCACGAGAGGCGGTGAACGCCACCCGGCAGGGCCGCGATGGCGGCTTTGCCCAGGGCTTCGGCCATGGTTTCCAGGCGGTCGCTGCGGAAAGGGGGAACTGCTCCGGACGCCTGTTGCGCCGGGGCAGTCACTCCCACTAAAACGAGGAACGTTATCAGAAAGCGCCTGAACATGGTTAATTGCCTATGTACAGACTTTCCTGCTGGCCGTTGGCGTGGTGAATATAGCCCTGTACCAGCTTGCCGTTGAGGAATTTGCAGCTCACGATCTTGTCACCGGAGGCTACCTGCTTGGAGGCGCCGTTCTTGGTGTCGATGGTATACGCCTTGTTCACCTTGATTTCACCGCCCATGCCGTGCGGCTTGCCTCCCTGCATAGGGCCTTCGTACGTGCCCCAACCCAGGTTATAGGTGGTTGAACTGGTCGGTTTGGGCGTCTGCTTGGGCGTTTCAGGCGTCTTAGCAGGTTCTTCCACCACCGGCTCTTCCACCACGGGTTCTTCCACTGCGGGCTCCTCTGCCACCGGCTGTTCCATGGCCACCGGGGCCGGTTCCGGCGCGTCTTCCTTCCCGCCAAGCAGCAGGGCTGTAGCGCCTCCGCCCAGCACCACCACTGCAGCGGCAATGATGCCAATGAGTTTGCCTTTTCCACCTCCGCCCTTTTCAATCACTTCTAGTTCCTGACCACACTTGGGGCATACATATTTCCCATCTACTTCTTCCAGGTCGGTTTCCTGGAAGAGGGTTTCTTTATCGGCTTCCGGGCAGACGCCGTAGTTACTGCATTTGTATTGTTTAGCCATAGCTTAAATGATTAGTTTTTAAGGGTTTGAATTGCTTTTTTTGCCGCATCCAGGAATTCCAGAAAGGCCTTGGAGCCCTGGTTGTTGCCCGTTTCCGGAAGCAGGGTCCCGTTCAGCAGTTCCTGAATCTTGGGACGGAGTTCCTCCACGCGTTTTTCAATGTTCAGGTAAGGACCTCTGAACTTTTCTTCCACCTTAGCCTTGATGCTTTCGCAGAAATCCTCCGTGAAGCCATCGGCATAGCCGATTTCGGTGAATTTTGCTGCAAGGGGTTTCAGGGTCTCGAAGCCGGTGTCTTCGTCCACATCCACGGTGCCGAACATCTTGCGGCCGGTGCCGTCCATGACATCGCCGTACTTGATGATGCCGGTGGCGTAGGCTAGCAGGAGCCAGGCCGTGTACTCGGCACGCAGCTGGGATTTCTGTTTGGCCGGGGTAAGGAACAGATCCGGGAACTGCTCGCCGGTGCCTTCGCCGTGCAGGATAACCTTGTTCTCACGGATTTGGGCGGCGGTCATGTTGGGATTGTTCACCAGATAGTCGTAGCGCTCCTTGTAGAACTTGAGGCTGTCCAGGGTGCGCATAGGCATGCAGTAGGTGATGTTCATTACGGTAATCTCGTTCTTGCGGTCCGAGGAAGAATCGACAAGGACTTTGATGCCGGCCTCTGCAGCAGCGATAAGGGCGGCTTTGAGGTCTGCGGCGAACTTTTGCACTTTCTCGTTGCCTTCCACCTTGGGCAGGCTCACCAGGATGACTTTCTTGGCGACGTTCTTGCCGATTTCGGTGGTGGGGTTGTTGGTGACGGAAAGGCCTACTTCCGTGTGGTTCATCTTCACCATCACGCCGCTTTCCTTCATGATCTTATGGGCAAAGATATTGAGGCTGTCGGCCGAAGTATATTGCTCTGCCAGCTGTTCGAGAATGCTCCGGTTGATGAGTTTCTCGCTGGTTTCGATCAGGGTGTTGTCGTGGATGGAAATCACCTTTTCGCGGACGGTCTTTTCGAAGATGTTGTCCAGGATATCCTGGTCGATGGCGGCGTTGGCGCGGGCAAAGGTCTTCTCCGAACCGATGGCTTTCAGGATTTCCTGACGAACAGCCGTGGAGATGTTCTCCTGGTTCTTTTTGCTGTGGACCATGGACATGGTGAATTCTTTCACCTTAGGCTGGTCGTAATAGCGGATGACGGTGCCTTCCATGCTGTTGAGGTTGACCTCGTCCTTGCAGCGGGAACCGGCCTGGCGGTCGGCCTCCTCAATGGCATCGCTCACGGTGGAAACGAACTTCTCCAGGCGGGAGTGCAGGACGTTCTCCTTGCCCACCAGCACCTTCAGCAGGTCCAGCGCGAAGCTGCAGGCCTCCACTTCGGTGCGGCGTACGCAGATTTTCTGCATGGTTTCCGCATAGCCGGCCAGCATGGTTTTCCCCTTGAGACCGCGGGTGATAAGGCCGGCGTCGTTGTATTCCTTGGCCCGGGCCTGACGTTCCTGTTCCAGTTTGTCCACCACCTGGCGCAGTTTTACGCTGCGGTCTTCGAACTGCTTGATTTTGGACTGGGTCTCCGACATGATGGCTTCGCTCAGTTCCAGCAGGTTGAAGAGGGCGAAGGTGCCGTTGGCCCATTTGTCAAAGAGGTCGGCCTCCATGCGCTGCACAATTTCATCGGCAATCTTTTCGCGGGCTTCTTTCTTGCCGGCGAAGAAGTCGGTAACGCCGGCGGCACGGAAACCGCTCTGCAGGCCCTTGGCTACCAGCTCATTGAGTTTGGCGATGGGTTGCGAGGTTGCTTGGGCGTCCTCCAGCCACTTGGGAACCACTTTGCCCCAATAGGCCTGGAAAGTACCCCACTTGCCTTCATCGGACGGCAGGATGGGAATGTCCAGGGTGAGGTGCTTGTCGGTGAAGCGCCAGTTTTCCAGCGGGTTGCCCAGCTTCTTGTCCTGGCCTTTTACATAGTCGTTCCAGTCCACGTTGGCCGGGGCGTCGCGGAAGCCAATGTCATCGTTCCAGTTGTTGTAACGCAGCTGGAGCAGGCTCTGGCGGCCCAGGGTCCAGGTGAAGTATTCTTTGATTTCCTCGTCCGGAATCACGATGCGCTTGATTCCGAAGGAACCCAGGGCTTTTGTACGATAGGGGACGATGTCTCCGTTCTTGGCTTTCTCCCAGTATTCCGTACGCCAGTCGTCAATGTTCTCGAAGGAGAAGCTGCGTTCATATTCTTCCGTGTTGCCGTTGGTCTCCATGAAGACGCGGGCGAAGGCAAAGTCGGAGACGATCTGGGGCAGTTCGGTGTGCGGGTTCACGGTGTAACCGTTTTCGTTCACATCGGAATACACCATCAGACCGTTGGCGATGCGTTTGATGCCGCCGAATTCCACACGGCCGGTAGGGGACAGGCCGGTGAGGTCGAAGGGCTTGTAGGCACCCACCATGAGGGCGTTCAGCTCCTGCAGGGCGGCATAGCCATTGGCATGATAGCGACCGGCATCACATCCGCCGGGAGGCGTCACTTCCGGAATCATCGGGAATACCACGATAGGGGTATTCTCATTGTTGAACTGGTCGATTTTGCGTGTTTGGGCAACCACATCCACGATGGAACCGGAACCGGTGCCGCCGGCCAGGCCGGAGAAGATGAGGATGGTGGTTTTATCGTTGCCGCTGATCTTCTTGCATTTTTCGAACTGGGCGTTCACTGCCTGACGATATTTGGCTACGTTGGCGCCAAAGAGGATGCGGCCGGCGCGGCGTTTCTGGCCGGCTGCTGCACCCAGGTTGCCGATGGTCTTCTGCATCACTTCCGGGTCTCCGATAACGCCCTTCAGGCCCGGGAAACCGGTAGGATTGGCAAAAATCTGGTCCAGGTCTACGCCTTTGATGAATACAAACTCGTTGGTGTTGAACTGGGCGTTCTCTCCCAGTACATACCAGGTCTTGTCTCCGGGACGCATCATTTCGTCGGTGGTGTCCACATAGACGAAACCCACGGGGATTTTGGCCCGTTCTTCCGCGCTGAACTCCTGAAACATGCGTTTTTTGAAAGCTTTCAAGACTTTTCCTCCGGTGCCACCCAGGCCCACGAGGATGTAATTGCTGGTTACGTTCATATCAAATAGTTTGTGTTTAAATCTTCATACTCTGAGGGACGGCCTGATTTCTTGTAGAGCCGGAGCGAGCTGTAAGCGAGATACCCTATGAGCCCAAAGGGAATCAGCTGGACCAAAAGGAATAGCAGGACCAGCCAGCCCCTGCACACACGGACGATGCGGCCGCACTGGGCCTGTAAATCGGCAGAGATTTTTTCGATGGCCAGCACAAACCCCTGTTCCAGAGGATAGGTCCGGCTTTTCCCTGCATGGAAGAAAGAATCGATGTCCCGGCTGATGATTTCTGCGGGAACGCCGTCCTTGGCTTTCAGGAAATAGCCAATGAAAGGATACCGTCGCGAAAAATCCCGGCAGGCATTGCCCGCATAGATTTGCCCCACAAGAACTTGCGTTTCCCTCCGGCTGATGGGAATCAGGTCTCCGCCCTGTTCCGGGGTAAGGTAGCCGCGCATGTTTTCCAGCCCGGAGTCCCGGATGGCATAGTAGGCATCGCGAAAGCACCCGGAAGAGAGCTCGTTGTCGGACATGACATCCTCACTCCACCCTTGAACCATTTGCTCTGCGACGGGTTTCATGTTTTTAAGGCCGATAAAGCCCAGCGTAGTGAAAAAAGTGATAAGGGAGGCTATTCCGCAAAGGATATGGAAGGAGGGTGTAACCTCGTATACTCTGTTCCACAGTTTGGTATAGTGCGTACAAACCCACCAGATTAGCACGCTGAAGGACAAAGCCAAGAGGATATAAAGGACAATCCGAGCCGTGCCATCCATGCGCAGCCCTTCTGCTATGATTTGTATAAAGTTCTTAAGCATATTCTTCAGTTAAGGTCTAAATCGAAGGAGGATGGGCTGCCAAGGTCGTCCAGGTCATCGTCTGTGGAGGAATAAAGGGCACACGAACGGGAGGCGGCTTTGCTGCCGGCATTCAGAAGGAAAAGGAGGAGAAGAAGGTTCAGAACGGCCAT
>CAMZCW010000055.1 GCA_947305045.1 uncultured Bacteroidales bacterium
CCAGAAGTATTATAAAATTGGGACTACAACATGGATGGGGATTCCTTACAAGCCCGATCAGGATATGGCGCTAAAAGAACTGGCAACGTGTTTCCGAATGTCCCCGGATAAATATAAGACAGCCCTTTCTGATTTTGATATTTTCGAAGACTTGATAGAACCAGCTCTGGAAGAATCAAAGAAAGAGATTTTGGATGATATCATACCATTACCGGAAGGGCTTTTTGTAGATGAACTGAATCCCGGATGGTATGGTGACAAGAAAGATGAACGTTATGAGATTAAGAATGGCAAGTTCGTTAATGTCAAAACGGGTGAAGAGTATAAGCCGCAATGAAGAAAATAAAATATAGCATACTGGTCTTGATATGCAGCTTGGCGGGGATTTTTCCAGCCAAGGCTCAGGGCGATAGCACAGTTATACATATCGCTACAGCCGTGAAAGACACCATTGCCGTGAATGACACTACTCCGCCCAAGCGCCGCCAGAATAGCCGGGATATTTCCCATTTGACGCTCCAGAAGCGTTACCGTCCCCAGGATGAGCCTTCAGCCCTTGGCCGTATTTTCAGCGACATGTATATTTGGGGACATGGCAGCTTTTATTTGCCTTTTGCCAGAGACTATGGCCATGGCCCCATGGCCATGGGGGGTATAGGTAAGTGGTTCTCAGATAAGAAAGGCCTTCACCGCTACCATGGAGTACGCTTGGGATTTGGTGGTGGCTATTTCATGGATAATTATGAGGGAAATCGTGTGAAACTGCTTGCCCTGAACGCATCTTATCTCTTTGACTTGGGCGCATATGTAAATGGTTATGCATACCGGCGCATCGTTTCGGTTATGCCGATTGCCGGTGTGGGTTATACCTTTACGGATGGGGCTCTGACTGGCAGTGGCATGATGAACTCCAGGGGACTTTCGGCCCATATAGGCGTGGATCTAGAATTCCGCCTTTTTCCAGGAGTCGATTTGGTGATAGAACCGCTTCTGGAGTTTCAGCAAGACCCTCGTAAGCTGGCGAGGCAGAATATCTGGCGCGCCTATTATCCAGTGTTCCGTGGCGATGTGGGGTTGAATTTCCATTTGGACAGAAGATATTGGCGCCAGGTCCATGATGCTGGGAAGGACTTGAGGGTGAGCATTTCCGGAGGCCCTCGTATGCAGTATGCATCCAATCTATTTGATTCCGAGAATGTTGGGAAGATTTCTCAAATGATAGGCTGGGATGTGGCTGCAGGCGTGATCCGTAAGTATAATAATTGGTTTTATCTTCGCCTCCAGGCCTCTTACGCGAAAGATTATTGGTGGCTGAGGGTTAACGACTTGGAGAACGGTATGCATTATGATCGTAAGAATGCCACGCATATATCAGGACGGGTGGATGCAATGGTAAACTTGTTGGGTTTTGTTCCCACAAAGGATACACGTGAACGTCGGTTTGGCTTGCTTGTTTTTGTTGGCCCCGAGGCTGGCCTCATGCAAAAGGAAGGGGTAGAGTCGCCTGATGAATTACGCTCCAAGTTACATCCTTTTATAGGTGCACAAGGAGGTTTACAGTTCCGCTTGCGCTTGCTTCACGGACTCCAGGTTTATCTGGAACCTCGTGTGGGCATTGTTCCCTATTATGCTCCTTCCAATAACCCGGAAACGAAAATTGACAATTATTCCGACTTCTATGGAACCGTATCCTTGGGCATGGAATATACCCTGGGCCGCAGCAGGCAGTCCTCGGCTCCCAAGACGGATGAGCAGGTTCCTATTATGGATAAAAGCTTTCTCACTCAGAAAGAGAGGACGTCTGATTGGGGCGGTTTTTTCCGCGATACCTATGTGTGGGCTCAGACTGGCTTCAATAATCCTTTGGTTAAGGATTGCAGCTATGGCACCATGGCTGCGTTGGGTGTTGGCAAATGGTTCATTGACCGGAAAGGAATGAGGCGTTTGCATGGAATGCGCCTGGGAGCCGACTTTGGCTATTACTTTGATGAGGTACTCATCAATCACATCAAGTCTATTAAAGGGTATGCTTCTTATCTGTTCGACCTCAGCTCGAGTCTGAGAGGCTTTAATCCGAATCGCTTTATCTCTATCATTCCGTTGGTCGGCGTAGGCGCGGGCGTCACGGAGATGCGGAGGGACGACTTTGACGGCTTGGATTTGTCGGCTCATCTCGGGACCGATTTGAATGTACAGGTTCTCCCGGGTGTAGAGCTGGTGGTTGAACCGCTGTTTGAGATTCATTCCGATCCCCGCAAGCCGATTCGCGATGGAAAAGAGCAATCGGTTTATGTTGCTTTTAGGGGTAGTATGGGGGTTAATTATCATTTAGATCGCAAGTATTGGACCCGGGCAGGAGACCCGGGGCGGGATTGGCGCGTGAGCTTGTCTGGTGGCGCCCGTATTCAGTTTTCTTCGCAAGCTGTTCCTGTTGGCTGGGATGTGGCTGCCGGTGTGAGCCGTCAATTTAATGACTGGTTTCATTTGCGAGTGCAAGCTGGCTATGCTTTAGATGGCTGGTGGACTGAGGATAAGAATGGGAATAGGCAGCGCCAGAACTCCAAGCATCTTGCTGCCCGTGTAGATGCCATGTTTGATCTACTGGGCTTCTCCAGCAAAAACAGTGACCACCGCATGGGCCTGCTCTTGTTTGCGGGCCCCGAGGCAGGACTAATGCGTAGTTTAAGGGTAAACGACTTGGGCGCCATGCATCCTTTCGTGGGTGCTCAAGCTGGTTTGCAGCTAAAATACAAGATTATAGATAACGTGGCTATATATTTGGAACCGCGTGCGGGTGTTATCCCGTACCACATGTCTTCTCCTACACTCCCTGGCCGTTTTGAGAGTTTCTCCAATTGGTATGGATCCTTTTCCCTCGGTGTAGAATACAGTTTGGGGCATCGCTCAAAATAAGCGTTTACCTCGAGTTGCAGTGTTTTCTATGAATCCCTCAAGTTGACACGATAGGGGATATGTGGATGAGAGGGCTATAACACAACGTTAGTGAGCATACGAAGAGGTACGGCTATTACCCGGCCTGGTAGCAGATTTGATGGGCGGGGAGGGCGTCTGCCAGGGTGGCAGCCGGCGCTTTGCCCGTGCGCAGGGCATGGAAAAAGTCGTCGATAAGGGCCTGGTCCGCCCCTGCGTGCAGCGGCGCCAGGGCCAGGTGGGAATGGTCTTCCAGGAGGATATCGTTCCAGTAGATGCGCCAGTCCTGCGCCCGCAGGGTACCTTCCGTTCCCTCTATCAGGGTGATACGGCCTTCTTCCGGGGATAATCCGTCCAGGCAGATGTGCAGCCGGGTGCCGCCCTCCATGGTTATCTCCACCTCCTGATAATCGTTGACGTCGTTGTCGCAGTGATAGACGCATCGGCCAAAGGGCCCTTCCCGGAGTTGCCGGCCTATCTCCTGTGCCAGTGTCTGTCCGTCGGCAGGTATAAAACCGCCTGTCCAGGCCTGGCGCTCCCGGTACAGCCGGACGGCGTTGTAAGGGCAGTCCTGCAGGGGGCAGGTGAGGCAGCGCTCCGTGCTGCCCTCAGGGGCTTGGGATGCCTTAAAGCGCCGTAGCGATCCCTTTGAGCGCACCTCAACCGGCGTACCGCCAAGGGCCCAGAGGAGAAAATCGGTGTCATGGCAGCATTTGGACAGGAAGATGGGTCCGGCATTCTTGTGCGAGGCCCAAAGTCCCCGGACAAAAGAATGGCTCATGCGGTCTGCGCCAATTTGTTCCGTATGGTGCACGTTCAGGATGCGCCCGAGACGGGGCACCAGTTCTTTTACGCGCCGATAAAAAGGATGCAGGCGCATCTCCAGACAGACGCCCACGGTGATGCCCTCTGTGGCGTCCATGAGTTTCCGGTACTCCGCGAGGTTCTGCGCAACGGGCTTTTCCATGAGAATGTGCCAGCCTCGTCTTGCCGCTTCCTTGCCGATAGGGACGTGCAGGCGGTCCGGCGCCGCCACGATGACGGCATCCAGGCGCTCCGTAGCGGGAATATCGACCATGTGTGCATAGCCTTTTGCCGCCGGACAGTTTTTCAGGAGGCGCTGACGGCGGAGCACATCCGGATCCACCACGGCGTTTACCTGCACGTCCTGCGGCAGGCAGGAAAGATACTTTCCAGCCCGGTTCCCGGCCCCAATCAGGCCAATATGGAGCGTCTTTTCCATGTCAGTGCAAAGATACTATTTTTTTATGGTATGGAAGGATGCGTTTTTTTTGTATGTTTGTAAAATGAAACGCTTGTCTGTCTTTTTCGCTTTTTTGCTTATCGTGCTGCCGCTTTCGGCAAGCCGTAAAAACGCAGAGCCCATCAAAGTCTCCTGCGTCGGGAACAGTATCACCTATGGCCTCAGACTGGAAAACCGGGAGCGGGATTGCTATCCGGCCCAACTTCAGCGCATGCTGGGGGAGGGCTACCTGGTTGGGAACTTTGGAAAGAGCGGCGCTACGCTGCTCAGGCATGGGCATCGGCCCTATATGGAGCAGGATGAATTCCGCCAGGCGCTGGATTTTGCCGGCGACATTGTGGTCATTCACCTGGGCATCAACGACACAGACCCGCGCAACTGGCCGTATTACAGCGCCGAGTTTGTGGACGATTATCTTGCGCTGATTGATTCCCTTCGCTCGCGCAGTCCCCAGGCGCGCTTCATTGTGGCTAAAATGACGCCTATCGGCCATACGCATCCGCGTTTCCTGACCGGAACCAAGCAATATCATGGGGAAATCCAGCAGGCCATTGAAGAGGTTGTTCGCCGCTCCGGCGCCCAGTATATTGACTTTTTTGAACCGTTGTATCACTATCCCTGGATGATTCCGGATGCCGTGCATCCCTCGGCGGAAGGCGCTACGTTCCTTGCGAAGGAAGTGTACAGCGCCATTACGGGAGACTGGGGCGGACTCCAACTGCCCCGCTGGTACAGCGACAATATGGTGCTTCCGCGGAACAAGGTGTTCACCCTTCGCGGTCGGGCCAATGCTTGTGAGAAAGTGCGCGTAAAGCTTGCCGGCCGCAAGTATAAGGCCGTTGCCGATGCCAATGGTCACTGGTCGGTGCAGGTGGGGCCGTATCCTGCAACCGCATCGACCCGCCTGGAAGTCAGTGCCGGTAAGCGGAAGTTGCGCTTTGAGAATGTGGCCTTTGGGGAACTGTGGCTGCTGTGCGGCCAGTCCAACATGGAGTTTGAGCTTCGCGCCTGCTCCACTGCGGCGGATTCCCAAATGGCACAAGACCCGGATTTGCGTTTGTTTGATATGAAGTGCCGATATCGCACGGACAACGTGGCCTGGAGCGTAGAGGCGGTAGATTCTGTGCAGCATCTGGCTTACTTTGCCCCCACGGAGTGGACAACGACAACGCCTTCTACGGCGGCCCGCTTCAGCGCCATCGGCTATTACTTTGGCAAGGCGCTCCGGGACAGCCTGAAGGTGCCTGTGGGGCTTATTTGCAATGCCGTGGGCGGTTCCACCACGGAGTCCTGGGTGAATCGCGAACAGCTGGAAAGCTTTTACCCCGAGATCCTTACGGACTGGCTCAACAATCCGCTCATTATGGATTGGGCACGCGGTCGCGCACGGCGGAACCTCAGCGCAGGGAAGGGGGCACGTCATCCTTATGAGCCCTGCTACCTGTGGGAGGCCGCCGTACTGCCCCTGAAGGACTGTCCTGTCATGGGCGTGCTGTGGTATCAGGGAGAGTCCAACGCGGAGAACATCCCCAGCCATGAGCGCCTGTTCCCGCTGCTGATAGATTCCTGGCGGAGCGTTTTTGGTCACATCCCCTTCTATTATGCGCAGCTTTCGGAGATGAATCGGCCCACCTGGCCGGCTTTCCGGGCGTCGCAGAAGGACCTGATGAACTGTCGCCCGGGCCTGGGCATGATTGTAACCACAGACCTGGGCGAATGGGAGGAAGTCCACTACCGGAACAAAAAGCCGGCAGGGGAGCGTTTTGCCAGGATTATGCTCTCTAATAGAGGTCTTTCGTGGTAAGTTCTACCACCAGTTCCACATATTTTTCTACAACCGCCCGCGCATAGCGGGCACCTTTTTCTGCGCTGGCTTTCAGGGGATTGCCAATGCCGGTATCGGCCGTGGTCTTTTGCCAGTTGCGCGGGTGCCAGGCTACCTTTTTGTTGAGGCTGTCAATGGCGAAGGGCTTGCTCTTGCCTTCTCCGGCCAGGTCCATGCGCACCAGCTCCGGGTAATAGTGCAGCATGACGGAGGTTTCCTGCTCGCCGGCGTGGTCATCGATGTCGGCCTCAAAATAGTCTTTGCGAGGAAGGACGGTGTACCACTCGGAGCTGAAAATCAGGAACGACGGGTCTTCCGCCATGAGGTCGCGGATGAATCCTTTGAAATTGTTCCCGCCGTGGCCGTTGATAATCAGGAGTTTGTCTATGCCTTCCCGCTTCAGGGAATGCACAATGTCCCTCAGGACGGCCGCCTGGGTGGCCTGCGTAAAGTGCAGGCAGAAGGGGAGGGTGGTTTGACCCGGGTTCTGGGAACCCAGCGGGATGCCGGGAAGCACCATGGCGTGCACGCCTTTTTCTGCCGCCTTCTGGGCGACTTCGCAGGCAATGGCTGCAGAGGATAACATGTCCGTGCAGTAGGGGAGATGTTAGTTATGGGGCTCTGTTGCGCCCCAGGGCAGGATGGCCAGCTGGTAGTGGGCCGTCTGCTTCACCTCGCCCCATTTGGCGCCGGTGATGTCGAAAGAAGAATTCAGTGGCATAGTACTATGTGTCGATTATAATCCGAGTAGTATGGCAAGTGGATCCCATGCGGGCGTATCCTACAATGCGCATGTCCTGTGCAAAGTTAACATATTACTCCGGAATGCAAAATATTTCCCCTGCATAGTTCTGAAATGCGGTATTATTCGAGATGCTTTCCTCAGGTGCGCCAACTCCCATCCCGTGACGCGTTCCCGACCAAATAACTCATCGCCCTTATGATGGAAATAACGAAAATAAACAATAACCAATAAAGCAATGAAAAATCAAACTTATCAAACGCCTATAGTTGAGGTGATGTATCTCTTGGCGAAGACAAAGATTCTAGTGGGGAGTGGTGAAGACTTGGAGAAAGAGACATGTGATTTTGAATGGGAATAACCTTTAACTTAAGAAACGATGAAACACATTTTACAATATTTTGTAATCTCTACTATTACACTGGTAGCCCTTTCCTGCTCAAAAAAGGAGACCCCTGCAAATGAGACCAACTCCTTCACCCCCATGGTAATTAATGCCGTGGTTGATGATGACGTCACAAAAACCACATATACAGATAATGGCACTAAGTACGAATTCTCTTGGAACCAGAATGACTATGTTGCTGTTCAAGTCTATAAAGGCGGTTCTGCAGCAAAGCCGGATCAGATTAAATTTAAAGCACAGAGTGATGGGCCAACAACCACGCTTGTACAAGCTGGAAATACATATGACTTGACAGATGCACATAATGTAGAAGGTTACTCCAATAAGAATTACACGTTGGGCGATTATGCTTTCTATCCTAGATATGAATCTAGCAGTAACAACGATCTGCTTTATACAAGAAATGAGACTGGTTCCGGTGATGGAGATAGCTCGACAGACTACCTGAAACTTTATGAGTCCATCCCCTATGTTCCCGACAACCCTTCTTCTGTCATTCCTATTATCGGCAGAAAAGAGAGTGGTGATGGTACACCCAATACCATCTTCAAGTTCAAAACTGCAACGGGCGTACTTAAAATCTCTTTGAAGCAGATTCCGGCTGGGGCTACCAAACTCGTCCTAACGTCCAAGAATGCGAGCGACCAACTCTCCGGCGAGTGGCTCTTTACGGATGATACCTATACAGACGGTATTGTCATGGGCACGGGTAATAAGAACCACACTAATACCAAGACGGTTACCTTTACTGATTTGTCCGGTTTAGACACATACACAGACTTCTTCGTCCCTATTCCCGTTGGAAGTATCCACGGCATTATAGTGGATATCAAAAAGGACGATAACACACTCTTGTGGAGAGTTTCTGCGGATGCCGATATTCCTATCAACCGTGGTGTAGTCACGGAACTGCCTGATATTGACATAAGTGGGAAATCCATCGCTTTCACTGTCGGAGGGACCTCCAATGACCCCGCGGTATCCATCACCCATAGTGGTTTTAACCGTGTCTGTTTGACTGTAACAAATAGCGCTGTTAATACCCCTTCGAGCTACCTTGATGGGCTTTTTTTCTCGGGGAGTGTGAATAATTATAAAATTAGCACTTGGGATGCCAGCCACACTAAACTCCTGGCGGATAAGAATTCTGGCCTATATTATATGCACTATGTCGCCCTTTCCTCAGCCGTTCAAGCAAACACGCTGAGTGGTCTAGATGACAAACGTGTGAAGGCCTATGGTACTGTGCCGTTCTACTATCTCTCATCAAGTGATAAAGATGCATACACAGGACAATTTGCAGTTGAAGGGCAATGCTCTACAAAAAGCTGGGCAGTAACTCCCACGACAATCACGTTTGATGTAAGTGATGATCCTTCCAAAGGAAACATAATGATAACCGAGTTTGATGGCTTGTGTTGTGACGTGAGCAATAATACACATGGGATTAGCGGTAATAGTACAAACTTGTACAATCCAGCCAACTTCAGCAGTTACGCTGATGGCCAGCCCGTATATGGCGTTTATAGTGGGACTCCAGGGGCCAGTACTAATCTTGTTTTTAAAGACGTCCTTTCGCAAGTTTTCTATACTGACCAGAGTGGCTCAGGACACATCATTGGCTGCGCATCAGCCCAAGGAGCGCCTAATACTGATCTAGAAATGTCTATCGGTTTTGGAGTAGTTTACAGGAGTACTAACTACAAGTTCATTTGTACGAGGGGCTTTATGGGTAACTACTATAAATCCGGAAGCACTGCATCTGCTGATTACTACTTTTATCAATTTGGTGCAGGTGCTATTGAATAACAAAAAGTATTCTTAGTGATTCCTTCGGCCTCGCTTTAGCGGGGTCGAAGTCGTATATACCCATTGGCAAAATATCGTAAGGTAAGCGTAAGGTAAGCCTCCGATGAAGTACAACTGTTGGTTTGACTAAGTAGGCTGTAACTTTGCCCCACTAATATCAAACCAACAGTTTTATGATAACTCGAGAACAAATCGAAGAGATCCAGGCTGAGAGTCGGGAGAAAGGGATCTCCTTCAAACGAGTGCTACAACATATGCACGTTAAGGCGTGGAGGTAAGTGACTGATCGTGAGTGCTTAACAAGAAAAGACTTAGCCGGGGTGGGTTAAGTCTTTTCTGTAAAGCATTGTGCGTGAGCTGTTTAGACCCACGCGAGCAAGTGAGGGCCCATTTCATGCTACGATGCACCAGCACCAGCCATCTATGTTGTCAATGGTTGGTGGGCCGTTTGCAAAAGGTTGGATTATATGTTACCAACCATTTGCAATCAATCGGATGCTGGGGGTACTATGTTTCGTCTTGCATGTTAAATGTTGGCGGCGCAAAAACCAGCCTTTGACAAAAACATGACCAACCTTTTGCAAGGACGGCATGCACAAACCGCTTAAAAACTTGGTGGTTATCGTCCCATAAAACCAGTCGTTCGTCCCTAATCGTAAAAAACATGAATTTTTTCGGAAATCTTTTTTACGATTGTAGGTTTTCTGGCCACTGCTTCCTATGTTTGCCAATGCCTCTCAATGGTGAGGGGCGGTAAAAATTGGTAAAATTATGGATTATGAAGCGAAAGTTTTGACGCCGGAGCAGTGGGAAAAGTACGCACCCGTGTGGCAGGAAATGGAGAAGTACAGGAACCTCTCCGAAGAAGAAAAAGAGCAGATTATTCTGCAGATTGTGTCGGCACCTTACATCGACCTTATGTGCGACTGGGCCTTCAAACATGTCTTTGGGCACGACAAAGATAGCCTGATGATGCTCCTGAATGACTTCCTGCCGGAAAAGATTGTGGACTTGGAGTACGATGACAAGGAGCTGGACCTGTTTGACCACGACGACAAACTGGTGGTGATGGATGTGGTTTGCAAAACAGAGAACGGGCGGAGGATTCTGGTGGAGATGCAGAAATCCGAGAAGAAGAACTTCCGCTCCAGGATGCTCTACTATGGCGCAGGGATGTTCTACAAGCAGTTAAAATCCGGTGAGGATTACGGGAAGCTGATGCCAGTGTACGTGATTTGTTTCATGAACTTCACCCTTCGGCACGAAAAGAACCAATTGGTGTATCGCTATGAAGTTTTTGAGGAGGCGTCCCATGAGCGGTATGAGCCGGACAAGAAGAAGGAGCAGCTACTAACCTGGATTTACTGTGAATTGCCGCGTTTTGCGCGACCGACGAGTCATGAACTCAGTCCGGTAGAGCAATGGTTTGATATTTTGCAAAATATGCGTAATTTTGCGCTGAACCCCAAACATGTTGACAAACGCTTCACGGGCATCCTTGAGGCCTGTAGACAGAATCGGTTGCCAGATACAGAACAACTTCAATACATTCGAGCCATGATCAGCGAACGCGAAAAACAGGAAATTGCCGAGGTGTACCTTGAGAGAGGCATTGAGCAAGGCATTGAGCAGGGCATTCAGCAAGGTATTGAACAGGGTATTAAGCAGGGCATTGCACAGGGTGCGCAACTGGAGAAATGCGATGTGGCTAGGCGCATGCTGACCATGGGGATAGATCCATCTGTGATAGCGGCATCAACTAAACTTACTGAAAGTGAAATCGAAGCACTGAGATAGCATAAAGATCAGCGTTTCGCGAGCATCCTTGAGGCCTGTAGACAGAATCGGTTGCCGGACACAGAACAACTTCAATATATTCGAGCTATGATCAGCGAACGCGAAAAACAGGAAATTACCGAAGTGTACCTTGAGAGAGGCATTCAGCAAGGCATTAAGCGAGGTATTGAGCAGGGCATCGAGCAAGGCAAGAAGGATACAGCTAAGCGGATGCTGGAGCGTGGCTTTAAGGTCTCGGATATCGCAGAAATAACAGGACTCACGTTGGACGAGATTCGTTCTATTCTGGCCCGCTTTTAGGCCTTCGACCATGGCCAATGGCACCTCATTTTTTTGTATTATTCGCATTTATAAGTTATTTTTGTGTATTGGATTAATTACACAAGACTATGACCGATTTTGCCTCCCTCGCGGCTAAGTACCGACATGAGTTGTATGACAACGTACTGCCTTTCTGGCTGGAGAAATCCCAGGATCTGGAATACGGCGGATATTTTACCTGCCTCAACCGTGACGGCAGCGTGTTCGACACAGACAAATTCGTGTGGCTGCAGGGCCGCGAAGTGTGGATGTTTGCCATGCTGTACAATAAAGTAGAGAAGAATCCCTCCTGGCTTGCCTGCGCCAAACAGGGTGCGGAATTCCTGGAGAAGTACGGCCACGACGGCAACTATGACTTCTATTTCTCGCTCACGCGGGAGGGAAAGCCCATCATCGCCCCGTACAATATTTTCTCCAACACCTTTGCCTGCATGGCCTTTGCGCAGTTGGCCGTAGCCACCGGAAGTGAGCATTATGCCGACATCGCCCGCAAAGTGTTCCAGCGCATCCTGGACCGCCGCAGCAACCCCAAGGGAAAATGGAGCAAGGGCGTTCCCGGCACCCGTCCCATGAAAGACTTCGCCCTGCCCATGATTATCTGCAACATGGCGCTGGAGGTGGAGCCCATCATCGAGGATAAATCCCTGCTGGACAAAACCATCGAGGAGGCCCTGCATGAGGTGTTCGACGTCTTCTACCAGCCGGACCTGGGCGTCATGGTAGAGAATCTGGCTCCGGACGGTAGCCTTATTGACTGCTTTGAAGGCCGAAAGGTGAACCCCGGACATGACCTGGAAGCCTTGTGGTTCATGATGAACCTGGGGCTGCGGCTGCACAGGCAGGATATCATTGACAAGAGCATGGAAATTGCCCTCCGCGTCATCGAATACGGCTGGGACAAAGAATACGGCGGCATCTTCTACTTCATGGACCGCAAGGGATATCCCACCCAGGAACTGGAATGGGATCAAAAGCTTTGGTGGGTGCACTTTGAGAGCGCCATCACCATGATCAAGGGTTACCAGCTCACGGGCAACAAGAAGGCCTTGGAATGGTTCCTTAAGTTGGACGATTATCTCTGGACCCACTTCAAGGACAGCGAGTATCCGGAGTGGTATGGTTACCTGAACCGCCGCGGAGAGGTGCTGCTTCCGCTCAAGGGCGGCAAATGGAAAG
>CAMZCW010000056.1 GCA_947305045.1 uncultured Bacteroidales bacterium
GACCCTTCGGGATGCAATTTCTGTTCACTGATGCCCCACAGAAGACCGCTCTCGGGATTACCGGGCTCCACAAACGGGTCCACGCCATCAGGGAACTGGTGCAGGTGCCTCACATGCACTCCGTTCCAGGTTTCCCCGTATGTGGCATTGTCTTCACGGCCTACGTGGTATTCCACGCCAGCGGCTGCCATCAAATCTCCCTCATAAGAACAATCGATGAACCAGGGGGCCTTGAAGGAAAGGGTATCTTTACCACAAGCTACCCGAATGGCACGAATCGTCGTGCCCTCTTTGCGGGCATCGACCAGATGATATCCCCTGATGGCCGTTATACGGGGATGCGCCAGATACCCATTCAGGATCTCCGCTGCGGCGGAAGGTTCAAACACCCAGTTCTCCAGGTTGCCATAATGGGCGCCTAATCTGCGGTAGAACTGCAAGGCAAGGCCCTTTACAACCTGCTTGTTGCCGATATCCGTTTGCCCCAGGCCACCGGTGGTCAGGCCGCCAAAGCGGACCGTGGGTTCAATTACCACCACGTCCAGCCCCATCTGGGCAGCGCTGTATGCCGCCATGATGCCCGATGCCGACCCGCCATAGACGCAGACATCGTACTTAGGCGTACAAGAAGCGAATGCCAGCGCAGCCGCTGCCATATAACACAATAGGCTTCTCATAATCAAAACTCTATGCAGACAAGCGCATTGGGGTACAGCGTCATCTTTATTTTCCCGTCTTCTACCGGGAAAGGATAGGCTGTATTTTTATGCAGATGGTCCGACAACAAACAAATCGGGTCCGACGCCCCCTCGGGGATAGTCACATACACCGTTTTCCGCTCAAAAACACGGGGATCTTCGTTGAAGCGAACCAGCATCAGGCGCAGTTTTCCCTGTGCGTTTTTGGCCGCTACCGCATAGATATCCGCTTCCTCACAGGAGACCTTTACCTGCCTTCCATACTGTGCCAGCCGGTTCCAGAACCAGAAAGCATAGTATGTGGGCATTTCTTCGTCGGTCTGCCGATTGATGGAGCCATTGTAGGTTGTGGGACGGAAATCATAATAGGTTAGGATATCCGTACAGGCCACATCCTGCATGTGGCACATCACTGCGGCCGTATAAGCAGCGCCAACAATGCTCTGGCGCACTCTCTTGCTATGTTCCACCCCCTCGGGTGTCCAGTCATAGTTGTAATTCCACTCATCCAGGATGGTAGGAACATCCTGCATCCCATAGCGGTCCAACAGTTCGCGGACGCGGATGCCTTCATCGGAGAGTCTTTCCGGGGTACGCGAATAACGATGCCAGGTAAAGAAATCCACCCGTACACCCCGTTTCTGCATTTCCTGCAGGAAGGGTTCGTTCCACTCAAATTCAGCATTGGCGGGACCGCCGATGAGAATGTCCGGATGGGTTTTCCTAAGATACTTGAACGTAATTTCAAACAGGTCATAGTACTGGGCCATGGTGCCTCCCCAGGAATGGGGCTTTACCTCATAGCGCCACCGGCCGTCTTCCAGCTTGCGCTGGTCCATATCGGGTTCGTTCCAGATTTCCCACATCTTGATATTATAGTGGAAGCCATCCGCCCAGCCATCGTTGTAGTGCCGAACGATGTGCTCGCAAATCCGGGCCCACTTCTTAAAGTCCTTAGGAGGCCACGCGCCATACTTTTTAATGGTACCCGGTTCGTGACCGGTATTCTTGAGCCTGTAAATGATTTGCGTACCACCGGAGAGAATGCGCTGGATGTACTGGTCGGAAATGGTGAAGTCGTAGTTCTCCGCCTTATTCTCGTCGGCATCGAAGTTGGGGAAAATATGCATTACTTCTATGCAGTGCTGCGTAGAATTCCCCACATCATGCAGACGGGCATAAGGGATGCCCGCGGCCTTATAGAGAAACTGCTGGGCGGCGGTGGGGCCAGCCCCCATGCCGTTCATAGGGCCGATGGGTCTCAATTCTTCCTGAGGATGAATCTCTACCGAAGCCTGGCCATACAACGTAATCGTTGCCAAAAGGCCGGCAAAGATGCCTGACAGTCTTTTCATCATTTCGTGTATCTAATTGAAAAGTAATTAAGTGCGTTATATCTTACGCTGGAAATAGCGCCTCCTTCATAGCTGTCGGCCGTTCCGGCCACCTTGTCTGCGGGGACAAGGCGCACATAGGCTTTTTCTACAGACTTTACGCTTTCCGGAAGATTGACCATCAGATATTTGGCGCCCGGCAGCTGATAAGCTTTCTTGGAGGCCGCCTGTACAAAATCCGGCACCGTATAAGTATCCAGTACGGACCACGCTGTCCCATCCTGGGAGAACGCCACCTTCCAGTGACGGGGTGCACCGGGACCGTTGATGGCATTCAGGGTGCCAAACACCACGCTCACCGGTCCCTGAGCTGCGGAAAGTCCCTGCGTGGAGAATTCGGCACACCACCACTGGCTGGTGCTCCAGCCACTGGCAGTCCATGCCGCGCCGTTGGACTGCGACCAGTCACTGCCGGAATAGATAACACCTATCGTCGGAACCGAAGGATACACCCTCCAGTGGGCGCTCCGTCCCAGAGCATCCACCACGCCGTTGCCATTGGAAGGAGCGGAAATCACCCCGCCATAGGTATAAGGTCCCAGGTGGGTAAAGTCGTTGCAGAGTCCCAACTTGACTTTGGCACCGGTCGATTTGACGCAATACAGTTTTGCAGGCATGTCAAGCGGGTGTTCATTCAAGGGATAGGTGGGAAACAGTTCGTCGGTCTCCGGATTGTAGTTCTTCACCAGGTTCACGCCCAGGGAATCGCAATAAGCCCACTCGTAAAGTACCTCGGAGAGGCGGTCTTCAAAAGACGCGGAGATGGCAATATCGGCCTTTTCCATGGGCCTTATCTGCCAGGGGGAGAACGTACCCAGGTCGGAGATATAATCCGGCATGGCGCCGGCGGCCCGCAGCTCTTCTTCGCGCGCTGCGTTCCATTCAAAATTGTCGCAGGTTTCATGGACCAGGACACCGGTAACGCTGCCACGTCCCCTCGGCATTACTTCACCGTCCCTGGACCAGGGGGCATCAATATTCACCATCAGGGGAATCTGTGCGCCGGCGGCATCCCTTAGCAACATGGGATACGCCGTCATCACGCTGACATAACGGATGTCGATGGGCATATAAGGCCCTTTTCTCACCGGAATCTCCACATTGGGGATGGTGACATAGGTATATAAGTCCCCTGCCTGGATATCGGCAATTTCAATCGCCCTCGGGGCCGGGGCCACACCGGACTCGGAAGAGACGATGGCCGAATGGGGCACCTCCTTCAGGGAATACCGTAAGGGGCTGCTTTCGCGCACAAGCGTAAGCCCGTAAGTATCGATAACGATATGCGACCAGCGGCGAAGGAGGCCCTTGCAACTTTCCAAGAACTCCACTTTTATGCCCTCCTGGCCGTCCGGATCCTGGAGATGCACCATCCGGGCTTTGTAATCCAGGTCAGGAATATCTACGGAGATAATCCGGTTCTCCGCTCCGTTCTTACTCGCAGGATCGTTTACCACCACACCCTCCAGCAGGTAGTGCTCGTCCAGGGTAATGGCGCCGTCATGGTCCAGCAGGGCCTTGAAATCGGCCATGGTACCGGCTATTACCGCCGTACCCTGGCAGAATTGGGTGACGAGGACAACGGCACTTCCCCCTTCATACGCAATATCAATCCGGGCGTGCCGCAGAAGCGTCGCGCTGAGGTTGGCCGCCACGGAAAAACGGATGAAATTCCCTTCCAGACGGATATGGCTTATCCAGGAGAGTTCTTCATCCTGCTCATAGGTAACCCTGCAGGACAAGTCGGAATTCTTCAAAAGGGTATTCACCCGCACGCCGCATTCTCCGCCATCGTATTCCACACTCACACCCTGTTGGACCAGCTCAAAACCGCCCTGTAGCAGGCCGCTCTGGCGAATGGTAAGCAGGGCTGTATTGTTCCCGCGATGCAGGACGACCTCCGCCTTACGAGGAACGCTCCGGTTGATATCTACCGTAAAGGAAACCGTCGCGTCCCCGTTGAGCTGCAACGTGCGTTCTGCCGAAGACTTAAAATGAAGCCAGTGTGCTTCCATGGGAATGGAGACGGTAAAATCCCCGTTGGAGAGCACCTTTGTTCCGCACTCTCCCCCTTCATACCCCATGCTGATTTCCTGCTCTACCGGCCCCAGCTCATAGATGGATGCATCGTCAGAAAGCCGCGTGCAGCCCAACGCTGCCAAAGCGAAATATAGAATATAACTAACCTTTCTCATACTACTGGGCATATTCTGAATTGTCTAACGCACCGCCGCTGTAACTCACCTGATCGGCCGGGATGGGCCAATAACGGTGGCAGGGGCGGATGTTGTTCTGAAGATACTTGCTGTCGTTGTAGGCTTTGGTCCGTTCATACCAAATCCCCCAGCGTACCAAATCGAACTTTCTGGTGAACTCACCAAAGAGTTCCTTCGCTCTTTCCCGGCGGATTTCTTCCATCAGTGCATCTGCGCTGCTCATCATACCGGCAAAGGTAAGCGGAGCCAGGCCGGCCCGGGTCCTTGTTATGTTCAGATACTTGCACGCCTGGTTTCCGTCACCCAGTTGGGCAAGCGCCTCTGCTTTCATCAGAAGGGCATCGGCAAAGCGGAAGAAACGGTAATTGTTGGAATCCTTGTTGTTATACATGTCCGGACACCAGAATTTGTTTCCAAGCCAGGGACGCGAAGTAGTACCTCCACGAGAAGAGCCGCCAAAGAAGAAAAACAGGACCTGGCGGTCTTCCCTTTCGGCATCTTCGGCCTTATAGCCCGACCACCGCCAGGCAAGGTTGCCGGAACTGCCGCGAGGAGCCTCTGCCCCGCCCGAATATTCTCCGGAACGCAGGTCCTCGGAGGCATACGGAAGCAGTTTCTGATAATAATAGCCCGTGGGACGAGCAGCAGCGCTGGTTCTGGCAAAACCACCCAGTTCCGGGATGACGATACCATCATAATAGTCGGAGCCCGATTGCGCTCCTGTGTCTTCACCGGCATCAGGATCCTCCTCGGGATCAATCTCCGAGGGTTCCAGGGTGATGGTACGCCTGGTGGGCATGGTAACCGGAGCAATGGCGCCACTCACCTGCAAGCCGTAAGAATCCACCTGATTCCCAATTTCCCAAATAGACTCCGGAATGTACTTCCGGGTGAACGGGATGTCCGTCAACGGATAGTCCCGGCCAAAAGTCTCCGGAGCATCGGCATATTTGCCGTAGATGCCTTCCAGGGCTTGTATAAACACCAGAGCCTGCTCCCAGTCCTGGTTCCATAGGGCGCACTTTGCCCCCACCATCAGTCCCACTGCCGCCCCGACACGGTACCCGTCGGCATCGTAGGTACGCTGCATGGGCAGCGCTTTCTTCTCCAAAATCCAGCGCTTCATCCACACCATACAGGAATCGCGCGTTACCGACGCCGGCATTCTGGGAAGGGATGCGATGCGGGAACGATTCTCCTCTGTCACTTTTTCAGTGTAAAACGGCACATCGCCGAAGGAACTTGTAAGCACATACAGATACATCGCCCGAAGAACCTCAGCCTCGGCTTCCAGCGGTGCCGTCTCCTCGGCCTTCACAAAGCCCATCTCCACGGCGCTGTGCATATCGCTAAGGATGGAATTGGTGTACATCAGGCCCTGATAGCCATTCTTCCAGATGGTAGTGGCCACGCTGGGGCGGGCCGGAGACACATCACAGTTGGCGTCATAGGCCGTGCTGGAGGACAGGTACATCAGGTCGGTATCGGCCTCGGTCATAAGCCAGAATCCGCGGGCGGACAGGATGTTTCTCAAAGGGGTGTAACACCCCGTAACGCCGCTTTTTATCTGAGCGACGGAACGATAATAGGTTTCCGACGTGGCGGCACTGCGCATGTCTTCCTTCAAGCAGGAACTAAGCAGCGGCACCAGGGTGCACAGCGTAAGGATAATCTTCTTTGTCATGACCCGTCAGAATTTCAAGTTAATGTTGACCGCCCAGGTCCTGGGACGCGGAAAGGAGCCGTTGTCCAGCCTGTACACGGAAGAAGAGGTGTTGACGTCGGGATCGAAGCCGGGATAGGTCTTCCACAGGAGCAGGTTCTCGCCCACAAGCCCAACCGAGAAGGTCTTGATGTACTTCTTCGTCTTTTTCCCCAGCGGAATATCGTAGTCCAGGGACAGGGATTTGAGGCGTACATAGGATGCATCGTAAACGTGGCGGGAAGAAGCCTGTGCATCGTCAAAACCAGCCTTTACGATATTGGAAGCAGGGTTCTTCTCCGTCCACGCATCCTTCATGTAGCGATACTTGTTATACGAAGAAGTTCCGGAGCCCAGCCATAACTCACCGATATTGTATATGCTTCCGCCGGCGGACCACGTGATATAGACACCCAGGTTCAAGCGCTTCCAAAGTTTGAAATCGTTCTGGAAGCCACCGTATACCAGGGCATCGGAAGTACCCAGATAAACCATGTCGTTCTGGTCCAGAAGGCCATCGTGGTTCATATCGGCATACTTGGGATGACCAAGACCGCTCCCCTGTGTGCCCGGTTTTACCTGCGACACATACGCGTGAGTGACCTCGTTACGGTCAATCTCGTCCTGCGTATGCCATACGCCTTCGTACTTGTATCCCCACAGCGCATTCACGGGATAGCCTTCGCGATATCCGTACATGTACTGAGTGGTATTCCGGGGATTCGTATAAGTAGGTACCACCTCCGATTCGGAGCCCACACCCGTGACAATCTGGCTGTTGTGGGTGACGGTAAGGGTGGTGGACCACTCAAAATTGCGTCTCTTTATGTTCTTGGTGGTAAGCGTAATCTCTATGCCCTGGTTGCGGGTGGAGCCCGCATTGGCATAATAGGTATTATACCCCGTTGTCTGCGCGTTCCTTACGCTCAGTAAAAGGTCCCTGGTCCAGGAAACATACGCATCCACTTCCAGCCGCACCCGGTTCTGCCAGGCGGCAAAGTCCAGTCCGGCATTCAAGGCCGATGTGGTCTCCCAGGTCAGGTTCGAGTTCTGCAGTTTAGTGGGATAGAACCCGGTTTCACGGTCATTGCCATAGAGCCAGTTGCCCACAGAAGAGCTCAGCGAAGCAAGAGACATATAAGGGGCGATGGCATCATTTCCGCTCCGTCCGGCACTCAGGCGGACAGAAAGGTCGTTGAGCCAGGTGGATTTTGCAAACCAGGATTCATTCATGACCGACCAGCGCAGGGCGGCAGCCGGGAAGAAGCCCCATTTTTTGTCGTTGGCGAAATTGGAGGCTCCATCGCCACGGGCCGTTACCGTCACGTAATAGCGCTTGCGGTAATTGAAGTTTACGCGGCCAAATGCAGACAGCTTGGTAATCCGGTTCCAGGAAGAAGTTGGCGTAAAGTTGGCCGGCGCATTCAGGCCGGACATGTTGTACCACAGCTGGGAGTCGTCCAGGTAACCCGCGCCGGAGTAGTTTTCACTGGATACCGTGGTGCGTTCAAAGGTGAAACCGCCCAAGGCTTCCAGTTCCCATTTGCGGCGGGTACGCTTGTAGTTGATTGTCAGTTCGGCCAGATACTTGTCCTTGTCATAATGCGTCCGGCGCGCCGTTCCACCCGTATCGTTCGCCTTGGCTACGGCAAGCGAAGAAGGTGAATAATAACCGCCGTCGCTACGGGAGGAAGTGCGTGAGGCACGGGCTTCGGCCCACAGGCGCGGAGTGATGTCATACCGGAGGTTGGCCGCCAGCAATAACTGCTCTGTCTTGGTCTGGCTGGTCACATTGCGGGCCACCAGATACGGACTGTTGAAAGGGAGACCGCCGTAAGACTCACCATCGCCGAACTTGTTCCACGTGTCTTCCTTGTCCAGCATGGGAGAAAGGAAGATGGCGGCCGATGTGCTGGTCCCGGAAATGGAGGCCACCGGATTGTCTTTATCGGTGAGGATGAAGTTCACATTCACACCCCAAGTCAGGCGCTGCTTGATTTTGCTGCTCACCTTCACTGCACCGGTGTACTTGCGCAGACCGGAGCCCACCAGAACGGAAGGCGTGTTGTTAAAGCCCAGCGAAGTGGTCCAACTGGTGCCGCCGTTGATGCCATGAAGGTTTAGGTGGTAATTCTGGTAAAAAGCCGTCTGGGAAAGGGCTTTCACCCAGTCGGTCCCGGTATTCCGGTATGCTTCCGTATCCGGATACGGAATGCGGCTGCTGCCCAGGTTCTCCGCAACCAGGTTTCTCCACTGTGCATATTCCTCCGCATTCATCAAGTCCTGGCTGCCGGCAATCCGGGATACGCCCATGGTCGCTTTGAAACGGGCGGCAAATACACCGGATTTCTTATTGGGGGTCTGGGTAGTCACCAGGATAACGCCGTTAGCGCCCCGGGAGCCATAGATAGCCGTTGAAGACACATCCTTGAGCAGGGAAATGCTCACAATATCGGAGGGGTTCAGGTCCGAGAGACTCTCCACCGCATCCACAATCCCGTCCACCACAATCAGCGGTTCGTTTCCGGCCGATATGGAGCGGCTTCCGCGAACGCGGATGGCCCCGGCCTCACCTACCTCACCGGTTCCGGAGGAGAACTCCGCGCCGGCAATCTTGCCCTGCAGCGCCTGGGAAACGGAGGACACAGGGGCATTTTCCAGCTGCTCCATCTCCACTACGGCTACACTTCCGGTCAGGTCCCCTTTCTTGGAAGTGCCATAGCCAATCACCACGGTCGCTTCCAGTACCTCATTGTCCATTTTGAGGACGACATCTATCTTATTTCGGCCGTCAACCACCTCAACAGACGATTTGAAGCCCATGCAGGAAAATTCCAAAAACGCCTGCAGAGGCACTTGTATGCTGTATTTTCCCTCTGCATCCGTCATCACGCCGTTTTTTGTACTTCCGCGCTCCATGACGGCAGCACCGGGGACGGGCACCCCGGCTTCATCCCTCACCACGCCACTGACAGAGACCTTGTCCTGCGCAGATACCAGCACGGCAAAGCAGGCAAAGAGGGCCGACAATATTAATTTCAATTTCATATCCGTCAGTATTTAAGAACCACGGAAACGGGTTTATGCGACATACCGCTTACAGGAACGGGAAGCAGTTCAACCGAAACCACTTTATCCAGCACAGGTGCCGACACATACACATAGTCGGCCTGCCAGCTGCGCCCGTCCGTATCCGTATAAGTTTCCACCCACCCCTTGGTTTTCATCCAGAGCAGGTCGTACAGGTTGTTCTGCCAGGCATAACGGTCCCCTGCGAAAGCATCGCCGGAAGCATCGGTCGGATACCAGGAAGGCGTTTGCGGATACCCCACCTGCATGGCGGAATAATGATAAAGCTGGCCGCAGACCACCCAGTCGTTTCCATACACCAGGGCGCTGCCCACGCTGGCCTGGACGGCTTCACGGAAAGCCTCCTGCCTGTCTTCCTGCGTCTGTCCTTCAAAATTGCATCCGAGGACATTCAGTCCCTCCACCTCCCCGGAGACTTTCCCGTCGAATACCAGGACATCGGAACCATAGCCCAGGGCCCAATTCTCTACCGCTTCTCCCGATGCCCCTTCCGAAGCAACGACCAGCAGACGTACCGTTGTGCCGGACGGATTCTCAAACTCCAGCTTCAAGGCCGGGTCGGGTGTAACCTGAATAGAGGCCTCCGGAGAAAGGAAGCCCCTCTGGGCGACCAGGAGCGTATCGGCCTTCCCGCTTTCTTCCAGGCAAATGGCGATACGGCCCACGCGGCCGGGCCGCAAGTTCAGGATATCGGACGCATTGGACGCATAGCGAAGGGTAAATGCTCCCCGGCCATTTCCGCCGGGCACATCCGTAGAAACCCAGGAGTCGGCACTGCGCAGGCGCCACTGTCCTTTTGTTTCCACAAGGACGGAGACCTCCCCTTCGGCGGCATTTACCTGACAGACAGCCACGGCGGTTCCCGGCTGGAAAGCCGGAATCACCTCCGTTTTTTGCGCACAAGAAACGGCAATAGCCACTGCCACTAACAAGATATTGATACTATTCTTCATCGAACGCAACATTTACGGGGGTGAATCCTTCCGGGCCATCGCTGCCGATAACCATAGAGAGCAAACTGAACGACGTTGCATCTACACGGGGAACGGCAATCTCGCCCACGTTACAGACAAACGGCGGCTCGCCCGTGAAATGGAAAACAATAGTCAGATCCGGATAGTCAAAAGGAGGCATCACCACGTAGAAAGGCATCAGGCTTCCGGCATCGTCCTTAACAGGAACAGGCTCCTCAAAAACCAGGCTCAACACATGTGAAGCGCCGGTTCCAAACTGCATTCCCTCCTCCGTAACCATGCCGGTTCCGGCAAACGGAAGGCTTTCACTGCCAAGCGTTATGCCCTCAAGAAGCAAGTCCTCCTCCAGCGCCACCTTGATGGATAACATCCCAAAAGGATAGCCAAAGTAGAGTTTCCCCTCCTTTTCGAAGCCAAAGGCCAAGGGGCTGTAGGTGAGGAACTGGTCAACAGGGCCGTTGTCCGGGATATAGGCCTGCCGATTGTCCAGGACGGCCGTCATTCGGCCCCAGGCACCCGAGTAAGACGGGCTCCAAGGGTAATAAGCAGCCACCTTCCCTTCCACCTGGGGGCCGTAGAACACAGCGTCCGAAAGGCTGGCATCGGCCTTTCGGAGTAGATACTTTGCATTGGTACCGGACAGGGAACCGCAAATGCCGATGGCTGCGCCTTCCGGCCACACGCGGGAATCGCCCCCCAACAAGAGGGACTCAATCTTTGCCTCCACGGTTGTCCTTCCATCCAGCGGAAGCGGAGGCAGTTCCTCCGGGACCCGCTTGACACAGGCCGCCAGGGCAAAGATTCCCAGTATAGAGAGTAAATACTTCTTCATCGTTCAATCATTTACCGTCCCAATACGAAACATTGTCGATACTTACGCCGGCATTGGCCGTGTATCCCTGACCATAGACCAGATTGGAGGCAATCTTGTCTGTACCGTTGAAGATGTGCACATACCGGGCGGTATAATCATCCCCGGTAAGGTCTCCGTAAACCGTATCGGCAAAAGTATCCTGCGAGACATAGAGGTCACCTCCCACCTTGCAATCTGTGATGGATGAGCCTTCTACGTTGCCCTTGGGGTCCATATCGGCCGTATTGTTTTTGGTGGGGACTACCGCCACTATGGCACGGTTGTTCTTGAAGTTGGCCGTGCGGCTGAACCCGCCGTCAAACCAGATCTTACAGTCCTTCAAGGTAAACGGGGTCACCGCAAAGCCAATAGCGCCGGCAATGGCAACGCTCTGGCGCTTAGCCGTGCCGATGGTAGCTTTCACCGTAGTGCCACCTGTAAACGACAGGTAACCGCCCCACCCCACCAGGCCCGCCGTTACAACACTCTTGCAACTGGCGTTAATCTTGCGTTCGGGGTCGACATCGTCCCACTGGGTAATTTCCCCGGTGAAAGAGCAGTTGTCAATGGCAGCATACGCATCCTGCCTACCCACCAGTGCACCGGCCAGGCCGGCAATGTATACTTTCCCATATCCCACTTTATACTGGATACCGGAAATGGCTTTACAGGTAATTTCCCCGGAACTTTGGCAGTCTTTCAGGCTGACAGAGAGGCCATTGCTGGCGGTAATGGCCGCCAGTTGCGCTTCATTCTGGTAGGCCGACACCGTCTCATACAGCATAGGCGCAGCATTGCCCAGGATGCCACCGACGCAAACAGCCGGAGCATTGGAAGAGCCGCCGCCCGCTGCCGTCACACCCGTATCGGTCCAAATCAGGCTGCCGGAATTGGCGCATCCGGAAATGGTCAGGGCATAAGAGGCATCCCGCATCCAGGCCACAATGCCGCCC
>CAMZCW010000057.1 GCA_947305045.1 uncultured Bacteroidales bacterium
GCAAGCCCGTCGCGGAGCAGGAGATAGGCAAGCAGCTCCTCAAGGAAACGGTGGCATACGCGGAATCCAGCCAGTGCCGTCGCAAGCTGCTGCTCAATTACTTCGGGGAGGATTATCCGGCAGATAACTGCTGTGCGTGTGACAACTGCCTGCATCCCAAGGCCCGCTTCGACGGCAGGGAGGAAATGGCGCTGGTTATCGAACTGATAGAGTCGTTGCCGGAGCACTTCAAACTGGAGCACCTCTCGGGTATCCTGGCCGGTGTTCCCAACGCCATGATCAAGTCCTATCACCACGACGAACTCTCCCTGTACGGTGCCGGCAAGGAGCACGACGTCCGTTTCTGGGCCGCCGTCATCCATCAGGGGCTCATTCTCCATTTCCTGGACAAGGACATTGAAAATTACGGACTTATTTTTGTGACGGAAGAGGGCCGGAAGTTCTACCGGAAGCCCTGGGAAGTCCTGCTGGTGGAGGACCGTATCTTCTCGGAAGGCGAGGACGATGACGATGAAGACATCTCCGGTGCCGCACACGGCGGGGGCGGGGGGGACCCTGTCCTGCTGAGTATGCTCAAAGACCTTCGCAAGGACCTGGCCCGCAAAATGGGCCTGCAACCCTGGATTGTGTTCTCGGACCCGTCCCTGGAGGACATGACCATTGTCTATCCGCTTACGGTCAAGGAACTGTCGGAGAAGTGTCAGGGCGTAGGGGAGGGAAAGGCGCAGAAGTTTGGCAAGCCCTTTGTGGAACTCATCGCCAAGTATGTGGAAGAGAACGAGATAGAACGCCCGGACGATTTTGTAGTGAAGTCCGTCACGTCCAAATCCGGCAACAAGGTGTTCATCATCCAGTCCATAGACCGCAAAATGGACCTGAAGGATATTGCTTCCTCCAAAGGGCTGGATATGAATGAATTGCTTTCGGAAATAGAGGCCATTGTGGCCACGGGTACCCGGGTGAACATCAACTATTACATTGAGGAGGAACTGGACCCGGATGTGGTGGATGAAATCTACGACTGGTTCAAGGAGGAAGCGGAGTCAGATTCCCTCCCGGACGCCCTCAAGGCCCTGGGCGGTGACTACTCGGAAGAGGAAATCCGCCTGGTCCGCATTAAGTTTTTGTGCGAGGTCGCGAATTAAAGATAAATCAAAGAGGACAAATGGTCCGGGGCAAAGAGCCGCCGGGCCATTTCCTGTATTTGGGCAGGGGTGATGGCTTCCAGCAGTTTACGGGTCTCCAGGGACGACAATACCTCTCCCCATGCGAGCATGCTTTTTCCCATGGACAGGCACTGGGCCTCCCCGGATTCGGAGCTGATGGCCAGCTGGCCCAGGAGCTGTTTCCGGTAGGCCTTGAGTTGAGTGTCCGTGAGCGGGACCTCGCACAGCCGCTCCAGGATTTTCCGGATGGCCTCCAGGCAGGCGTCCAGATTGGGCTTGTCGCAGCCAAAGGTAATGGCCAGAACGCCTGAATCGGCATACTGCGTATAGGAACACTCGATGCCATAGACCCACCCTCTTTTCTCGCGTAATTCCTTATTTAACAGGGAGTTGGATGCGGGACCGCCCAGGATGCCGGACAGCATGGCGCATACCAGCCGGTCCGGCGTCTGGTACAGCGACGGCGCCTTGCACCCGATGACGGCATTCACCTCATGGTGCCGCTTGTCAATGACTTTGTGAAAAGACATGGTCGATGATTTTGAGTACCTGTTTTTCCAGTTTGGATTCGTCGATATCGGCAACGACCGTAAAGACCATCTTTTCCGGGACGAACTGTTCCCGCACGAAGCTGCGGAGCATCTCCGGCGTTATTTTTTTGACCGATGCGGTGGTGCCCAGGATGGGTGTCTGCAGGGGAGAGTCGGCAAAAAGGAGCTCCTCAAAGCGGTCGTATATGTCCTCTGCGGGGTTGTCTTTGTAAGAGATGATTTCGTCCAGCACCACGCCGCGTTCCGTCTCGATTTCCCTGTCCGGGAACGTGGCTTCCGTGGCCAGTTCGAACAGCAGGCGGGCAGCCTTCCCCAGGTCTTCCTTGAGCACCGTGGCGTGCAGGACAATCTCTTCCTTGGTGGTGTAGGCATTCAGTTCGCCGCCCAGCCGGTCCAGGTAACTGCTGATCACCGCTGCGCTTTTGCGACGGGTGCCGCGAAACAGGGTATGTTCCACAAAATGGGCGATGCCGGCGGGGTATTGGCCTTCGTTGCGGGTGCCGCTGCCGATGGTGAGGGCACAGTAGGCTACCGACCGCCCGCTCCGGCGCAGGGCGTAGCGGATGCCTTCTTTAGTGACGCCGCTTTTCATCGGCTCCGGGACAGGCGTTTGAGGTCAGCGGCCGTAAAACCGACGCCGGTTTTCCCCGTGATCTTGTGCTTGTGGATGTAGAACAGGCGGTGCGTCTCTGCGTCGAAGAGCATCTTATAGCAATAGGATACCTTGTTTTCCGGCAGGAAGGGCGCCACCGTATAACTGACAAGGGTATGGTATCGGCCCTGAAGGAAAATCTCGTCTGCCTCTGTGTCGGAGCATAGGTGAATATCCTCGTCCAGGTAGCGCTGAAGGTCTTTTTCCGTGACGCTTTGCGACAGGTCATCCTTGGCCAGGTACACCTGTTTCATCTTGCCTTCTTTGGAAAAATTCCGGTTGAACCAGGCGTCCATGCTGTAAGCGGTTTTCTCGCTGTTCATGGCATTCTGGGTAAACTCCTGGATGGCCTGGATGATGGGCCCCAGAAACACCAGCTCCCGTCCGCTGCCACCCGTGGCGGCCATTAGCGGGAGGGAAATAATTTCGTGCATTTCCTGAATGCCGTCCGCACCATCCGGACCGCCTTTCACCAGGGTGAGGAACAGCACGCCGGGTTCTTCTTCTCCCTTGAAACGGGCCTCCGCCGGAATGAGGAAATAATACAGATCCCGGGTTTTGCGCTCTTCAAACTCTGCCTGGGAGCAGAATTCGTACGGGGAGAGGGTCCAGTAATTGACAATTTCCTGGCGCAGTCCGCTGTCCAGGACCTCGTTTCCGCTCAAGACCACTTGGGTGATTTTATCGGAAAAATCGTTCAGGATGTACTTGCGGGTGTTTACTTTTCCCTGGCCAAAAAGGCTCAGGCAAACCAGCACCAGACTTAAAAAGGTAACGGCTTTCTTACTCATCTTTTCTTCTTCTAAACAACACTGCAAAGGTACAAAGAGATTTTATGAAAAACATACTTATTAATTACAAAAATATGCTTAACTTTGCGTATTATGGGAAAACGTTCAACCATTGTGGCCGTTGTGGCCCTGGCACTCTTGCTGTCCGGCATTGTTTTGGCTGTGCTGCGCCTGTATCGCACCACACCCGGTGATACGCCTTCCGCTGCCGCGCCGGCAGGCTGGTCCGTGCTGAAAGCCATTCCCTCGGATGCCAACGCCGTTATGGTCTTTGACGGTTCGTCCAAGGCGGCGCGCCTCATGGCGGATTCTACCGGTTTTGTGCAGGGGCTTCTGGCGCCGGGCAACACGGATTTTATGAACTTCCTGTCTTCTTTGGGCCGCAAACGCGTGGCGGTTTCCCTGCATAACAGCGGTTCGCTGGTCCCGCTTGTCGCGGCAGAGGCCATCCCGGCAGATTCTCTCATCCTGGCCCTTGCGGAAAAAGCCGGCCTGAAAACCTTGGAAAAAGACGGTTTCCTGCTGGCCTCCCGTTCAGAGACCTTCATCAACGCCGCCGTGCGTCATATGGACGACGAAACGTCCATTTTGGGCGTTCGGCATTTGCAGGATCTGGTACGCGGTATCTCGGGTCCGGTGGTCTTCTTCCTTTCCCATGCGCAGGCTGGCAAGCTGGTGCAAACCTATGGCGGGACAGCCTGTCGGCCCCATGCCACTTTTGTAAAAGACCTTACTTCCTGGAGCGCCTGGAGTTTCCAGGAGGCGGACAAAGACCATGTACTGCTCAAGGGGGCGGCCCTTCCCGGAGAAGCCCCCGGCAGTTTTTTCCGGGCTTGTCAAAATACGCCGCTTGCAAGACCGGAATTCCCGGATGTCCTGCCTTATTATACCCAAGATGCCATTTCTGTCCCGGTATCGGATGCGGATGCCTTGCTCGCGTCCCGGCGCAGTTTCGAGGACGGTTGCGGGCGTCTGGCCAGGTACAACAAAGCCGTCAAGTCCAAAGAGGGCCGCGCGCTCACGCCGGAAGCCTGGTTCCGGTCTTTGCAGCCCAGGGAAGTGGTCAGCGCCTCGTTCATGGGAGAGGACGGCGTCCAGCGGGAAGTTCTGCTGGTACGCTCGGCCAAAGACCTGAAGTTGGGGAAGGAACGTTCCAACCCGTATCGCGGCTGCCTGGCCCTCCTTCTGGGAGAAAAGTTTCAGGCGGTGGATACCAGCTGCGCATCCATCAATTCCCGCTGGACCGTTTATTCGGACCTTCCCACCGTCCGCTTGTTCCAGGAAAAGTCGTTTCTGGACTATGACTTGAAAGACCGGTTGTCAGACGCTTCGGTGGAGCTTCCGGAGGGTTTTGTGTGTTATGCCTCTTTCTCGGATGCTCCGGAGCTGGTTACGCACCTGTTCGCCCCCAGCCTGGCTACTCCGCTGCAAAATTTCGTCCGTGGTGTTGGCTTTGCGCCTGCTACGGCATCCCTGGACTTGTCCGGAGAGCGGCCGTCCTTCCGTCTTCGCATAGACACCCGTGTACTCAAGGGAACCAAAGTACAGGTATTGGAAAGGGATACGGTGGTGGTGGTTCCTACAGGCTTTTTCCCGGTCGTCAATTACACCACCGGAAAAACCAATTACCTGTACCAGAATGCGCACGGATCCATTTGCCTGAACGACGAAAATGGCAAGGGCGTATGGGGTATCCCGTTCAAGGAAACCCTTTGCGGACGTGTCCAATGCATTGACTACTACAACAATAAAAAGATACAGTTCCTTTTTTGCGGTGGTTCCAGCTTGTTCCTGCTGGACCGTCTGGGCCATTGGGTGAACGGGTTCCCGGTCAGCCTGCCCAAGCCGGTGCTGCTGGGACCGGACGCCTATGATTTCACCGGGGCTGGCGGTTACACGGTCATGGTGCTTCATACGGACAATACGCTGGAGCGTTATAACCTGCACGGCCAGAAGCCGGAAGGGTGGCTGGGCATCAGGGCACCGGAAACCGTCAAGAACCTGCCGGAATTGCTGGAGACAAAAGGGAAACGCTTCTGGGCCGTCCGCACGTCAGTGCGTACGCTCATCTATCCTTTTGAGGGCGGAGAAGCGCTCAACAAGGAAGAGGGCGGCAAAATGATGAAACCGGATGCCGTACTCACGCCCACCTCCAAAGGCGTCTCGGCAGAGTGCTATGATGGCCGCACCAGGGACTTTAAACTGAACTAAACCTAATTCAATAACATGGAATTTCAATCCGTAAACAAAATTCTGCAGGGAAGTTTTGTCCGCAACTGGGACAGGGCTGCGCTTACCAATTACCAGGGCATGACCCTGGCGTACAGGGACGTAGCCAGGCGCATTGCCAAATTGCATATTGCCTTTGAACAGTGCGGACTGAAGCAGGGAGACAAAGTGGCTATCTGCTCGCGCAATCAGGCCAACTGGGGCGTGAGTTTTCTTGCCGCACTGACCTATGGAGCGGTCGCAGTCCCCATCCTGCACGAATTCAAACCCGGCAACATCCACTACCTTGTGAACCATTCGGAGGCCCGTGTCCTGTTTGTCGATGAAGTGATCTGGGAGGGGCTTCAGGTTGAAGAAATGCCCGATTTGGGCGTGGTGGTGCAAATCAACAACTTCAAGTTCCTGTATGCCGCATCGGAAGAACTTGCCCAGGTACGCGAACATCTGAACGAGGAATTCGGCCACCGGTATCCCAATAACTTCGAGCCGGCCGATCTCAATTATTACGAGGACAGCTCGGAGGAACTGGCCATCATCAACTACACCTCCGGTACTTCCGGCTTCTCCAAGGGCGTCATGATTCCTTTCCGGGCCCTTTATTCCAATATTCAGTTCGCCCGGGAGGATGCCTGCCCCATGCTCAAGGCCGGCATGAATGTGGTCTCCATGCTGCCCACGGCCCATATGTATGGCATGATGTTCGAATTCCTGTTCCAGATGACGATCGGCATGCACGTGCATTTCCTCAGCCGTGTCCCTTCTCCTAAAATTATCATGCAGGCTTTCGGCGAAATCCATCCGGATATCATTATTGCCGTCCCGCTGGTGATCGAGAAGGTGTACAAGAACAAGCTCAAGCCGCTCGTGGACAAAACCAAGTATTATCGGCGTATTCCCATCCTGGGGGCCGAAATCAAGAAAAAGTTCTGCTTGGAGCTCACCAATGCCTTCGGCGGCCAGTTCGAGGAAGTCATTCTGGGCGGTGCGGCGTTCAATCCGGAGGTGGAGAAGTTCCTGCATTCCATCGGTTTCCATTACACGGTGGGCTATGGCATGACGGAATGCGCTCCCATCATTTGCTATGCCCACTGGGATAAGGTGAAGGTCGGCAGCGCCGGACGTGCTGCGCTCAATATGGAAATCCGTATCGATTCTCCGGACCCGCAGCGCATTCCCGGCGAGGTGCAGGTGAAGGGCCCCAACGTATGCCTGGGCTATTACAAGAACCCGGATACCACCCGTAAATCTTTTACCGAGGACGGCTGGTTCCGCACCGGTGACATGGGGGTGCTGGACCAGGACGGCTATCTGTTCCTGCGTGGCCGCTCCAAGTGCATGGTACTGGGTCCTTCCGGCCAGAATATCTATCCGGAGGAACTGGAGGCAACCATCAACAATTTCACCTATGTGGTAGATTCCCTGGTAGTGGAGGATGACGGCGGCCTTACGGCGCTCATTTATCCGGACTGGCACCAGGGTGAGCTGGACGGCATGTCGCGCAGCGAGTTCAAAAAACGCATTACGGACATGCTCCCCGCCATCAACCAGGAACTGCCCAATTACGCGCAAATCAAGAAAATCGAGCTCATGCCCGAGGACTTCGAGCGCACCCCCAAGAAGAGTATCAAACGCTATCTGTATCAGCGCTAATGAAATTCGATCATTCCTATCTGGCCATGGCCGAAATCTGGGCCCAGAACTCCTACTGCAAGCGCAGGAAGGTGGGTGCCCTGCTGGTGAAGGACCGCACCATTATCTCGGACGGTTACAATGGCACGCCTTCGGGCTTTGAGAACGTCTGTGAAGACGAAAACGGTGTCACCAAGCCCTATGTATTGCACGCGGAGGCCAATGCCATCACCAAAGTGGCCAAAAGCGGCAACAGCAGCGAAGGCGCTACCCTTTTCGTAACGGCGTCGCCCTGTGCGGAATGTGCCAAACTCATTATCCAGGCCGGCATTTCGCGGGTAGTGTATCGTGATGCCTACCGTCTTACGGACGGCATTGATCTCCTGAAGCGGGCCGGTATTCAAGTGGAACAGGCCCAATGAAAAAACAGACCTTTATTCAACTGATACAGGTGATTCTGGGCATCGTCATCGGTGCCCTTGTCACACTGTGGATTGTCCGTTATCGGGAAGCGCAGCACCTGCTGCGTACCAAATATGCGGATTGGCGTAAGTTGAACCTGGTGCTGGACATGGTGGAAAAGAATTATGTGGACACCCTCAATCGGGAGGGCATGACGGATGCTGCTATTACGGCCGCCCTGTCCAGGTTGGATCCGCATTCGGTGTACCTTCCGCCCCAGCAGCTCAGTGATTCGCAGGAAGAGCTGGCCGGCAACTTCGACGGTATCGGCATCCAGTTCAATGTGCCCAATGACACGGCCATTGTCCTGGAAGTGATTCCCGGCGGACCTTCAGAGAAGGTGGGGATGCAAATGGGAGACCGTCTCCTGAAGGTGGACGACCAGGTGATAGCCGGCGTCAAGTTCCCGCAGGACAGCATGGTCCGGCGGATGAAAGGCCCTGCAGGAACCAAGGTTACGGTAACGGTAAAACGCGGCGCGGAGGTGATTCCCTTCGAAATTACCCGTGGAAAAATACCCGTACATAGCGTAGACGCCGCCTTCATGTTGCGGGATTCCGTTGGCTATCTGCGCCTTGGCAAGTTCTCCCGGACCACCTTCAAGGAGTGCCATGAGGCCGCCCTTAAACTCATGGAACAGGGGATGACGCACCTGGTTTTTGACGTCCGGGACAATACTGGCGGCTACATGGATCAGGCGCTGCTGCTGTCCAACGACTTTCTTTCGCCCGGAGACACCATCGTCTATATCGAAGGGCTCCATCGCGCGCGTGAGGTATATAAGGCCGATGGCCGGGGTATGTTCCAAAGCATGGGGCTGACCATCCTGATCAGCGAGAATTCAGCATCGGCCAGCGAAATCTTTGCCGGGGCCATCCAGGACAACGACCGCGGGACGGTGGTGGGGCGCCGCTCCTTTGGCAAGGGCCTGGTACAGGAGCCGTTCTTCTTTAACGACAATTCCGGCGTGCGGCTCACCGTGGCGCGCTATTACACGCCCAGCGGCCGCTGCATCCAGAAGCCGTACACCAGCGAAAGGGACTATGCCTATGACATTTACAATCGCTATGCAGACGGGGAAGTCTTTAGCGCAGACAGTGTAAAACTGGACACCGCTGACGTCCATTACACCCGGAGGGGACGCAAGGTTTACGGCGGCGGCGGCATCATGCCGGATGTCTTTGTGCCCATGGACACTATGCGGGTCACAGATTTCTATCTGGCCTGCAACCGCAAAGCCACCCAGATGCGCTTTGCCTCCTATGTCTTTGACAAATATGCATCCCGCCTCCGTGAGATTGACTCGTATCCGGCCATGGACCGTTTCCTGTCGGGACTCAACTTAAGGGTGGAATTTCCCGCCTATGCCAAGCGGCAGGATGGAATTACCTGTACGGAGGCGGAGTGGGACCAGAGTGTATCTTACCTGGTGCCTCAGCTACAGGCGCTTATCGCCCGCTATTCCAAACTGGGAGAGAATGCCTTCTACAAGTATTATCTACCAGTGGATAATACAGTGGGGGAAGCGTTGGAGAACCTGCATTTATAAGAAGAAAAACCGGAGTCATGATGGGCTCCGGTTTTTCTTGCCTATTATTAACTAAACCAACTATTAACCGGTTTAGCTTAATGCAAGAGCTATGCCAAACTTAAATGCGGTGCTCGTGCTCCACTTCCCGGCGGGCGCGTTCCACGGATTTGGAGCGCTTGAGCACGAATCCTGACCCCAGATATTTGGTGCGTACATCTTCGTCGGCGGCCAGTTCCTCCGGGGTGCCGGCCTGCAGGATAACACCCTCATACAGCAGGTAGGCGCGATCCGTGATGGCCAGGGTTTCACCCACATTGTGGTCCGTGATAATGACGCCAATGTTGCGGTACTTGAGCTTGGCGATGATGTACTGAATATCTTCCACAGCGATGGGGTCCACACCGGCGAAAGGCTCGTCCAGCAGGATGAACTTGGGATCCACGGCCAGGGCGCGGGCAATCTCACAGCGGCGGCGCTCGCCACCGGAGAGCTGGATGCCCAGGGACTTGCGCACCTTGGACAGGTTGAATTCGTCAATAAGCTGTTCCATGCGGGCGATGCGTTCTTCCTTGGTCATGTATTCCGTGCTCTTGGACATTTCCATGACGGAGAGAATGTTGTCTTCTACCGACATTTTCCGGAATACGGAGGCCTCCTGCGGCAGGTAGCCGATGCCTTTCTGGGCCCGCTTGTACATGGGAAGTTCGGTGATTTCCACCGTGTTGCCTTCATCGTCATCCAGGAAGATACGGCCGCCGTTGGGCTTGATTTGCCCGGTAATCATGTAGAAACTGGTGGTTTTACCGGCGCCGTTGGGGCCCAGGAAGCCCACAATCTCTCCTTGCTCAACTTCCATGGAAACGCCCTTCACCACCGTGCGGACGCCGTATTTCTTGACTAATTTTTCTGCGCGTAATTTCATAGGCTATTTGGTATCCAGACCCATATCGGCCACAAAAGCGCGGACGTCCGGGTTTTTTTCCATGAGGTCCTTGGCTTTTTCTTCCGGCATATAGGGTACTTTTTCTGCTGACTCGTCCATGGGCTTGACCGACACCAGGATGTTGATCCTGGGGCAGGAGAGAAGGTCGCGAACCCGGTTCTCCAGGTCTCGCAGGAGCTTTTCTTCCACCCATTGTTTCTGGGCGTCGTTGAGTACCAGGAAGTCGATGAGTTTGATGCCGTTCTCCTCACGGACGTCAATGGTGCCGCTCGCCAGCATGCTGGCAAGGCGTGGACGGCTCTCATACTGCTTGGCGAGCTCCTTCCACTGCAGACGGACGGTTTCGTCCGCCGGGAGCGTCACTTCTTGTGTGGCCGCCTCAGCGGGAGCTGCTTCTTCCGGCTTTTCCTCCAGCAGGGCGCTCATGGACAGGGCCGATCCGCTCTTGGCCACCCGTCTGCGCGGCGTGGCAGGGGTAGGGGCGGCGGGAGATTTCTCGGCTACGCTCGAAATGACAGGGGCGGGGCTTGAGACCACTGGTGCGGGGCTCGGGGATACGGCTGCCGGGGATGCCCCTTCCGGAGCATTTGCCCGTACAGGGTCGCGGAGCGACGCGGAGGAAGGGGCATTCCCGGCGGTGCTCTGTGCGGCGGGCTTAGCCACCAGGTAACTCAGCCGCATGAGGGCGAACTCAATGTGCAGGCGCGGGTTGACGGCGGCTTTGTAGCCACTTTCGCAGGTTGTGGTAATACCCAGGGCGTCGTACAGGAACTGATGCGAGCAGCGTCCGGCCTGCTCCGCATAGCGTTTTTTCAGAGACTCCGGCAGTTCCAGGAGCGGCTCCAGGCCGCCGGTTTTGGCTACCACCAGGTTGCGGAGATGGCTGGACAGCGAGCCCACAAAGTGCAGGGCGTTGAACCCTTTTGTGAGAATTTCGTCCAGAATCAGGAATGCGGTAGCATAGTCTCCGGTGAGGAAAGCATCCACCAGTCTGAAACTGTATTCGTAGTCCAACACGTTCAGGTTACGGATGACGTCCTCATATTGGACATCGGTGCCGCAGAAGGCCACCGTCTGGTCAAAGATGGTGAGGGCGTCGCGCATGGCGCCGTCTGCCTTGGAAGCAATTACATGCAGGGATTCATCGTCAATGTTCACCCCTTCTTTCTGGGCAATGCCGCGGAGGTTCCGTACCATGTCCGGAATGCTGATCCGGTTGAAGTCATAGGTTTGGCATCGGCTCAGGATGGTGGGCAGAATCTTGTGCTTCTCCGTGGTGGCCAGGATGAAGATGGCGTGTGCCGGCGGTTCCTCCAGGGTTTTGAGGAAGGCATTGAACGCAGCCTGGGAGAGCATGTGAACCTCGTCGATGATGTACACGCTGTACTTTCCCACCTGCGGCGGCACCTGCACCTGCTCCATGAGGGTTTTGATATCCTCCACGGAGTTGTTGGAAGCGGCATCCAGCTCATGGATGCAGTAAGAGCGGCCCTCCTGGAAACTCACGCAGGATTCGCACTCCCCGCAGGGCTGCATGTCCGGCCCCGGATTGGCGCAGTTGATCATCTTGGCAAAGATGCGCGCCGTGGTGGTTTTACCCACGCCACGCGGGCCGCAGAAAAGGTATGCATGGGCCAGCTGCCCCCTTCGGATGGAGTTGGACAGCGTTCTGGCAATGGTATCCTGGCCAATCAGGCTCTCAAAAGAATCCGGCCGATATTTCCGGGCCGACACAATGTATTCGCTCATAGCATACAAAGATAATAATTTCTCCCAACATTTCCTCCCTCCGTTCCCTCAATGATTGCTGTTCCGTTATCGCCCCTTGTCCTGCCTGTCAAAGGTTGGATTTTGTGCCGAGGCCGCTGAAAAAGGATCCGTTTTTCGAAGCCTCTAAGAATCGCATTTT
>CAMZCW010000058.1 GCA_947305045.1 uncultured Bacteroidales bacterium
ACCCACGACCCCGAGATTACAAATCACGTGCTCTGGCCAACTGAGCTATATCGGCGCTCAATGGAATCCTTCATCGCTGAAAGGATTGCAAAGGTAGGGACTTTTTTTGAAATCACCAAACTTTTTCAAAGATTTTTCATCATTCCCACCAAAAGTTCGTAGATGGATTCTTCATCCAGCCCGCAAGCAGCCCACTGTGCCCTTTGGGTGTCCTGGCCAATGAAGCGGTCCGGAATGCCCATACCTTTAATTATAGGAGCGTCCGGACGTCCGGCAAAGTACTCGCTCACGGCTCCGAACAGTCCACCCTTGAGCGCACCGTCTTCCACGGTGACAATAGCCTTGCAGTGGGAAACTTCCTCCAGGATGCCGGGATCTAGGGGCTTGAGGAAGCGCATATCGTACACCGAAGGCCCATGCCAATAATCCGACTTGTGGCGTTTGGCGGCAGCGAGAGCCCGGTTTACCACCGGTCCCAGGCCCAGGATGGCGACGTCCTTCCCTTCCATCAGTTTTTCTCCCTGTCCCACAGGAAGGGCCTTGTACATGGGCTTGCGCCACTGGACGCCCTCCCCCGTCCCGCGGGGATAACGGATAATCAGCGGACCATTCTGGATGTTCAGTCCCGTGAACATGAGTTGTTTGAGCTCCAGCTCATTGCGCGGCGCAGCCACAATGGCACCCGGAATGCTGCGGTATGCAGCGAGGTCGAAGCAGCCATGGTGCGTGGCGCCGTCCTCCCCTACCAGGCCGGCGCGGTCAAAGCACAGGACCACCGGCAGGTTTTGCAGGGCAACGTCGTGTATAATATTATCGTACGCGCGTTGCGAGAAACTGGAGTAGATGTTGCAGAAGGGTTTCATGCCGGCGGCGGCAAGGCCGGCGGCAAAGGTGACGGCGTGGCCTTCTTCGATACCCACGTCAAAGAAGCGGTCCGGGAAGGCGGCCTCCAGGCGGTTCATACCGCAGCCGCTGGCCATGGCCGGGGTGATGCCCACCACTTTGTCGTCCCGGCGGGCCAGGTCTGTGAGGACCTCCCCGAAGACATCCTGGTAGCGGTCGGCCGGAAATACTGTTTTGATGCGCTCGCCGGTGGCCGGATCAAAACGGCCCGGGGCGTGCCAGGTGGTAGGCTCGGCCTCCGCAGGGGCGTAGCCGCAGCCTTTGCGGGTGTGAATATGCAGCAGGCGCGGTCCCCGCAGGTTTTTCAGCCGTTGCAGTGTATCGACAAGCTGAGTTAAATCGTTCCCGTCGATGGGCCCGAAATAGCGGAAACCCAGCGACTCGAACAGGGCACCGCCGCTCCCCCGGACCAGGTTGGATTTGGTGTCGATGACCCGTTTTTGCACCCACTCACGCGTTTTGCCCTCTCCCAGCGAGTTCCAGATCTTGTTCTTGAGCCGGTTATAGAACGGGTGTGTAGTTACTTGCAGCAGGTAGTTGTGCAGGCCGCCGATGTTCTTGTCGATGGAGATGTTGTTGTCGTTCAGGACAATAAGGATATCCGACTTGGACGAGCCGGCATTGTTCAGGCCTTCCCAGGCCAGCCCTCCGGTGAGGGCGCCGTCGCCAATGACGGCAATGGCCTTTTCCCCGCTGCAGGTGAGGCGGGCAGCCTCTGCGAAACCCAGCGCGGCCGAGATGGACGTGGACGAGTGCCCGGCGCCAAAAGCGTCGTAGGGGCTTTCGTCCCGCTTGGGAAAGCCGCTGATGCCGTCCCGGGTACGGTTTTTCCGGAAAATTTCCCTCCGGCCGGTAAGGATCTTGTGGGCGTAGGCCTGATGCCCTACGTCATAGACGATTTTGTCCCTGGGGGTATTGAAGACCGTGTGCAACGCTACAATGAGTTCCACGGCACCCAGGCTGCTGCCCAGGTGGCCGGGATTCACGGCGCAGCACTCTACCATGTACTGCCGGACCTCCTCACACAGCCGTACGCGCTGCTCCGGGGACAGTTTTTTCACGTCCTCCGGCGAATTGATGGTATTCAGCAGATCGTACATGGTCTGCAAAGATACGCAAATTCCCGGATTTCCCCAACGGTTACTGCGAAGACAGCAGCCAGTACAGCCAGCCCTGGACCTGCCGGGCAGCCGTCCATTGCCCCTGATACCCCAAATGTACATCGTTTACGCTGCAGTCCAGCCGCCCGTCCGGGAGCAACTTTTCCTCATGCTGGGAAGCCGGGAACTGAGTATGCCATACATCCAGGACATAGCGGTCCTGTCGGCCTTTCAGCCGAAGCGACACCGCCTCAATAATGGCCTCCACGCGGGTATTGTTTCCGTTCATGCCATACTGGCGGGGCACATACTCCCCTTCCCAGAGCTCCTTCCGGCAAACGCCCGGCCAGCGATTCACAAACCAGGCTACCGGAATAGAACCAAAAGCATCCATCAGTTCCACAATTCCCTCTGCAGCCACCTCCACGGAACAGGCGCTGTCGCCATCATTGATGCCCAGGTTGAGCACCACCTGCGTTGGGCGGCACACCTGAATGCGACGGAGCAGGTCCTGTGAAGTAATCCGGGAACCTACGGTGTAGCGCTTCCCGTCACTCCCCCATACCTGTTCTCCGGCAGGGTTGTCCCCCACGGCAGGCAAAGGTTCTCCGGCGTCGTCCAGCGTACGGTAACGCGCCAGATAAGTGTCCAAGGAAAAGCCTTTTTCCGGGTCAAAAAATTCGTTCACATGGATTTCCGGAAGCCGAGGCGCCGTAGGAGAGGCCCGATATTTCCCATACCTCGTACGTGCCATGAGGTCATGCTGCCAGCTGGCTCCCTCATAGGCCTTTCCGGTTACGCCATCCAACCCCAGCGCGGCCCACATGGCTTCACTTCTAAGGAAGGCCTCCGGCGCCCAGGGGTCCATTTTGGCGGCCACAGGCCAGTGCAAGAAGGTGTAGGCGCTCCAGCCACCGTGGCCGGTATAGCAGGCATCTACACCGCCCTCCGGCAAAGTGGCCGTTCCCAGACAGCGGATGTCCACGCCGTCCTGCAATGCCTGATAGCGAAGCATGGAAGCCCAGTTCCATCCCTGGGCATAACTGCCTGTATACGGGTTGGCATTCACCAGGTCACAGGTACTTTCTCCTATGCACAGCACCAGCGCACGCACTTTCTTCGGGAGGGCCGATGACGGGGTAATCACCGCCTCCAGCGTCACCTGTGTCGATGTTCCGTTGCAGTCTTCCACAGTAACGGTCGCAGGACCATTCAGGGTGTATTCCCGCTCACCGTTCAAGGTGAGTTCCTGCCCCTGAGCTGCGACAAAACCCTCCGGATAAACCGTCACAGGACCACTGCCGTACAGGGTCCTGGCCGGAAAAATCCGGTCCTGCGCCAGCAGCGCACAGGGCCAGAGAAAAAACAGGAAAACAAATCGCTTCATTTAGTCCAGGGAATGAAAGTAAAAACAGGCCTTGATATAGTGGATTTCAATCTCTTTGTCCAGGTGCATCGGTCATCTCGAACTCCAACAGGCCACCGGCGAGGATAGCTTGGTGCGACAAGATAAAGCCCTCCAGCGGTTCGCCGTTCAGACGGACGGATTTCACGTATTTATTCCGTTCAGACAGGTTATGCGCCTGCACGGTAAAGGTATTGCCATTACCCAGTTGCAGGGAAATGGACGGAATCTGCGGCGCACCAATCACATATTCGCAGCTCACCGGATCCACAGGATAGAAGCCCATGGCAGAGAACAGGTACCAGGCGCTCATCTGGCCGCAATCGTCATTGCCGCACAGGCCGTCCGGAAGCGGACGGTAAAAGCGGTCAAATACTTCGCGCACCAATGCCTCGGTTTTCCAGGGCCGATGGGCAAACTGGTAGAAATAAGCCACATGATGACTGGGTTCGTTCCCGTGGGCATATTGGCCGATGAGACCCGTCACATCGTCCACAAAACCGGAATTGGCCTCGCTCACCACATCCAGGAAGAACAGGGAATCCAGTTTGGTCTCGAAAGCGGCATCTCCGCCCATGAGGCCGATAAGCGTCTGCGGCGACTGCTGCACGTGCCAGGTGTATTGCCATGCATTGCCTTCCGTGTAGTCGCCGCCAGCCGTAGCAGCATGGGAAAGACGGAATTTGTCAAAAGGGGTACGCCAGTTACCGGCAGCGTCTTTGCCGCGCACCAGTTTGCTGGACGGATCAAACAGATTCAGGTAATTCAGTGAACGCCGGGCAAAGAAGAGGCTGTCTTCCTTGTAACCGAGTTTACCGGCCAGCAGCGAAGCGCAGTAGTCGTCATAACCACTTTCCAGCGTACGGGAAACGGATTCTACGGGAACCAGGTCATAAGGATAATATCCGTACTTATTATAGATATCCCAGTCGGACTTCTTGTGGTTCTCTGTCAAGGAGGTACGGACGGCCGCATACGCGGCTTCGGCGTCGATGCCCGGAATACCCTTCAGACAGGCCTCCACCAACACAGGAACAGCATGATTCCCAATCATGGCATGGGTTTCCCCTCCCCAGAGCGGCCAGATGGGCAGATAGCCCTGAATCCGGCTCTGCGCGACCATGCTCCCCACAAAATCGTCCACCTGATCCGGATTGAAGAGCGTATAAAATGGATGAGCCGCACGATAGGTGTCCCACAAAGAGAAGGTAGAGAAAAAGCGTCCTCCCTCAGCAGTATACACTTCTCCATCGATTCCCCGGAAACGCCCGTCGATGTCAGAGATTTCGTTGGGCTGGATAAAGAGGTGATATAAGGATGTATATACATTCTTCTTCTGGTTTTCCGAGCCTTCTACTTTTACGCGGGAGAGCAGCGCATGCCACTTTTCATGGGCATTAGCACGGGTCTTCTCAAAGTCCCAGCCCGGATTTTCTGACCGCAAAGAAGCCCTGGCACCGTCAACGCTGACTGTGGACAGCGCCACTTTCACGCCCAGCGGAGCATCGCCGGTGGAAAAATCCAGGACTACTTTATCGGCCTTTTCCTGGGGTTGTAGGGGCAGATGGGTCTTGATGACATAGGGTTCTGAGAATACAAGCACGAAATACACTTCACGGGCCACCCAGTTTTTCACCGAAAGATGACCGCTGATGGTGTTGGTGCTTTCGTAATTAATTTGGGCCGCCTTTACGTGCTCCAGCAGGTTTTCCGGGGTAAAAACAATGCCGTTCTGGAAATTCACCAGCAGGCGGCGGGAGTTTCCTTCACTGTAGTGGAACAGGTATTGGGCAGTACGTTCCGTGGCTGTGAGTTCGGCCTTGACACCATTTTCCAGCGAGACCGCATAATAGCCCGGGAAGGCCACCTGCCCGGCTTTGTCATAGCCTACACGGTAGGATTCAGGATGACCGCTGAAGGGGAACAGCAGAATGTCACCCAAATCCTGGCAGCCGGTCCCATTTAGGTGAGTCTGGCTAAAGCCGATAAGGGTATCGTCGGCAATATTGTAACCTGAGCAGTACTTCCACTCGTCGTTGCCAGAATCGGGGCTGGGCTGAACCATGCCGAAGGGCACACAGGCGCCCGGGAAAGTGTGGCCGTTGTCGGCCGTCCCCACCAGCGGGTCCGCATAGTAGCACACGTCCTCCCCCTTGGTACAGGCAAGAACGGCTGGTACCAGCAGACACAGCGTTAAAAACGATAATTTGCGCTTCATAGATTATACAGGTAATAAAGAATCTCTTTCCTTGTAATGAGGTCTTGCGGAATATCCCGACCCGAGAGGCGGTGCCAAAGAATACGGTCCTGGGCCGATGCCGGTGCATCCAACGCGGCTTCCCAGCCCGGCAGATAGCCTTTCAGGGCCATTTGCTGCACCAGCTTGAAGTCTGCGGCGTCCGGACGGACATCGTTGAAATAGACCAACGTTGCACCCTGGTCCAGCAGCCGCTCCTGAATGGCCGACACAGGCAGGGCACGCATGGAATACCCGGTTTCGATGGCCAGCGATGCCGCCACCCCCGCCGCCTGGCCCAGGGCCATCCAGCAGGGCTCCATCCGAAGGGTGGAAAAGCCCACATGGGAACCGGAAACGGCCACGGGGAACAGCAGGTTATCGACTTCCCGCGGCACCATTACCCCAAAGGGGATCGTGTACGGCACACTTTCATAACCAAAGAAACCGTCCAGATGCACCCGGCCGTTTTCGCGTTTGTGCACAGCGTGGGAATCCAAGGCATAATGACTGGCCGAAATGCTCTCCGGATGCAGCGGCGGACGTTGTCCGGGGGCTATAGCCAGGGCATCCTTGGCAGTAAAGAAATACTGGCCTTGGAAACGGCGGCCTTCCCGCACATATACCTGACGGGGGAAGTTGTCGTTGTCCTGGTATTCAGAACCGGACAGGCCCCATTCCAGGCAGGCTTTACGGAACTGCGGCGGCAGGGCAGCATCGTGCTGGACAAACCACAGCAGGCCCAGCGTGTAGTCCTTCAGGCGCGCAGAGAAACGGTCCCGCCACTCCCACGAGGCCGTGGGCCAGGGCCAGTTCTCCTCCGGGAGATCGGTGGAGAGGAAGGCCATGTGCTGGTTGTTGGCATCTGTTTTCCCATTAGGCAGGGCCACCATGTTGGTGACCTTGGCCATGCCCCATGGGTCGCCGGGGATCTGCGTTACACCGCCGGCCTGCAGGCGGGCCCGGTTGGCCTCCATATCGGCCTCTGTCACAGAAAGCATCTCTACACCCGTATTGCGGCCGGTCCATACATCTTCTACCAGAGAAACGTATTCTTCCCGGTTGTACCGGGCCGGCTTCGGCACCGCGCGGCGGTCCTGCCGGTCCCGCGTGAGACACAGGCGATAGTTATAGGCCTGGACGGCATTGTCGCCCTGATAGGTGGTGCCTTCCGACTCATAGCCGTCGAAGCCATTGAAATGGCTCTTTTCTCCTTTGTCGAACTGAACACCCCAGTGCCGATAGAGTTTTCCGGCGCAGATTTCGCCAAACTCGGCGCGCGACTCTCGCCCTACCCGATACGGGACATTGGCAGCAGCGCCCAAGTCCCCTTCATAGGTAGCATCGACAAAGACAAGGGCCTTATAGGTTTCCTGTTCGCCACTCTCCCGGTTGAGTACCGTGATTGAACGGATGCGGGTTCCTTCCAGGGTAATGTTGGCAGGGTCCGAGTCAAACTGCCGGCCGTAAAGAACGCAGATGCGCTCCCCTTCCCCCGCGATAAGGTCCAGAAAGGTCTTTTCCGCTACGGAAGGCTCGAAATGGTAACCATCACTGCAGGCCTTAACCTGCTGAGAATCGGCCCCATAGGTTTGCTCATAATAGGCCTTATTCCGGGAAACGAACTCCAGGAAAAAACCGGTCGTGGCCCCACGGGTAGTGATATCGGTCGCTCCCAGCCCGTTTGCCGGCAAACCGCCCACATGGCCGGTGCGTTCCAGCAGCAGGACATGGCTTCCCTGACGGGCAGCCGTCACCGCCGTGGCAATCCCCCCGGGCGTTCCTCCAACGACAACCACATCCCACTGCGCCCTCAGCGGAAGCGACAGCAGGAGAACAAACAGCAACGACAGCATCCGTTTCATAGGCTACAGATGTTGATAAGCGGCAATCAGGATACGCATCAGCGTGGGTTCCAGCAGGTCGGTTCCAAGGAAGCCGGAATGCGAATAATAGTCTTTATACCAATAGTCGAACGGAACGCCGGCCTGGCGCAGTGCCCGGGTGAAGGTCTTCACCTGCTGCTTATCCACCAGGATATCCCCCGAACAATACGTGACGATGGTATAGGGTGCGCCCGGATGCACATAGGTGACCGGCGAAACTTCCCGTCGGGATTCCTCGGACGCCAGGTTGAAATATGCGTCATGCCGGTGCGACGGGACAAATTCATCCACCGTATGTTCCAGATCATAAATGCCATTGAGCGCCACCAGCAACTTGGCACCGGGGATGCGCATGGCCGCATAGGCGGCCAGATGACCACCCGCCGAATGACCGGCAAAACCGAAACGGTCTACATCCAGGCCCCATTCGGAGGCATGTTCACGGATGAAGGCAACGGCATCCTGGATGTCCTGCCAGGTATCCTGGAATACAGCGCCCTGGGTGAGCAGTGAATAGCTGATGCGCACCCCGGCTATGCCGTTGGAGGCCAGAAAACGGGAATGAAGGCTGTGGGCGCCGAAATTACCCTCGTGCCAACCTCCCCCGTGTATCCAGATGATGTACGGCACGGAGCCGTCCTGCTTTTCCGGCAGATCCACGGCCAGTTTAAGCTCGTAATCCGGATAGGTTTTGAACACGTATTCCTGAGTGCGGACATGGTGAAAGTCATCGTCTTTGAGGAATACGCGCTTGCCGGAATAGGGCTCATACATATCTCCAGGAACCGTTTCCAGGTCAAAGATTTGGTGACGGAGAATCTTGTTCTCGTCCATTAGCTTGTATCCGCCCTTCACACGGACCAGCTCCAGGCCATACCGGTTCACTACCCGCTGGGCGGAAAGCGGCAGGGCCAGCAGTGCGGCTGCGAGCACGCACAGGCTTGTTTTCAAGAGGTTTCTCATGGTATCAATTCCATTTTTACAGCCAGGCCACCGCCCGGGGCCAGATGGAACGACAGGGTTTTCCCCGCCTCCACTTCCATGGTCCGGTGCCGATAGTCCTGTGCGTTATGGGCGGCATTTACGCCATCCTCAAAAATAGTAAGTTTATAACGGCCTTGCGGGAGGAAAGACAGGTCCACTTCCATATCCCAGGCTTCCCAATCATTGAGTGCGCCCACATACCAGCTCCCATCTTTGGCCTCACGGGCCAGCACGATATGGTGCCCCAGTTCACCCTGCAGCGGCAAGGTCTGTGTCCACACCGTAGGGACGGAGGTAATGAAGTCTGTGCACTCCTGCTCTTGCATATAGCGGGTAGGCGTATCGCTGAGCATGCTGAGTGGGGATTCAAACACCACATATTCAGCTAACTGGCGGCAACGGGTACCCTGACTCATGGGGTCCGACCAAATACCCCGGAAGCTTTCCCGCGTAGCGTTGCGCATGGCACCCGGCGTATAGTCGGCCGGACCTGCAATGCCCCGGATGAACGGGAAGGTGACATCGTAGGTCACCATATCACAGGTGTACGTGGGCGATTTGAGCTGCTCCATGCCATGGACGCCCTCCACGTTGAGCACATTGGGCCAGGTGCGGTTGATGCCCGCCGGCTTGGCGCCGCCATGGAAGTCCAGGACCAGATGGTAGCGGGAAGCCAGTTGAGCGCTCTTGTAGTAGAATTCGTTCATGAGCTGGTCGTCCCGGCCAATGGCATCCAGCTTAAAGCCGCAGATGCCCATGGCTGCATAGGTGCTGAAAATGCGCTCCATCTCCTTCTGGAGCACATAATAGCCTACCCACAGCATAAGGCCCACGCCCCGCTCACGGCCGTATGCCACCAGCATGGGGAGGTCGATTTGAGGGACCACGGCAAAGGCGCTGCCGGCCATGGCGTCGTACCAGCCATCGTCCAGCACCACGTAGGGAATGCCGTTCCGGGCGGCGAAGTCGATGTAATACTTGTAGGTGTCGTTGTTGACGCCGGCGACAAAGTCCACCCCGGAGAGATTCCGGTCGCTGAACCACTCCCAGGCCACCTGACCGGGCCGAATCCAGGAGGTGTCCTCCAGACGCGCAGGACTGGCCAGTTTGTACACCAGGTTGTTGTCCAGGAGGTCCCTGTCATCCGTCGAAACCGCCACCACGCGCCAGGGCAGGTTGCCGCCTTCCGGGACACGGGCCAGATAGGGCTTGCGGGAGGTAACCACCTGATTATGACCGCCTATGGTCACGGACGGGTCATGGCTCCCCTGCCGCAGGCCGGCCGGATAGGGCGCATAAACGCCCTGCAGGGCATCGCCCGCCGCCGTGGGATACAGGTACATCCCCGGATAGTGTTCCAGGTCCGACTCCGTAATGCACAGCTTTACGCCGCCGGGATATTCCACCAGCAGCGGGAGAAATGCCAGCCGGCCCTTTTCCCAGGCCGATACAGGGGTGTGGGCGTAGGTGTTCTCAAAGGTGTTGAAGAACTGAATCTCGTAGTCGCCCGTCTTGCGCACATACGGGATGTACGCGCTGCGACCTTCGCCAATACGGAATGCAGCCTGCTCGGAGCGGACGATGACTTCCCCCTTCTGACGCAGCACAAAGCGGTAAGCGGCGCCGTCGTCATAGGCACGGAAAACTACGTCGTAGCCGTCCCGGCCCACCAAGGTGAGTTCGTTGCAATGATTCCGCTCCACGTCCCGCTTGTAAACCGGCGTAACAAAGCATTCGTCCAGGGTTTGGTGCTGTGCTTTCCTGAGCCGCATGCCCGCGCCCATAAGTCCACGGTCCGTATCCAGGGACAGCGGAGCCTCCTGCAGCAGAAGAGCGCCATCGTAGGACAAGGACCAGGTGAGCTGGCCGGACAGCGTCACGTTCACCGTCAGCCTGCCGTCGGGCGAAGCGAGGCTATACCGCTTCTGCCCGTGCACCCCCAAAGGGAGCACGAGCAGTACTACAGCCAGAAAAAGGACTCTGCTTCGCATGCTTTACTTTTTGTATTTCTTGGGCGCTACACAAACATCGTCAATGCGGAACACGCAGGCGTTTCCGTTCTGGCGGAAGCGGATGCTCAGGTTCTCGGCATTGGGCAGTTTGGAGGTGACGCGATAGGTGAACGTAAGCTGGGAGCCCTCGTCGGTGGAAAGCGGCTCAAATTCCAGCTGGTTCCAACCCACACCGTCCTGGGAGTATTCCACCACCAGGTCAGTCCCGTCGAAACGACGGACACCTTTGAGCAGGGCGAAGCCTACGACGGGCTTTTTCATGCCCATGGTGTTGATGCCGCTAATCTGGAAATAAGAGCCATAGGCATCGGCAATGCGGATGTTGCAGCCACGGGAGGCAGAGTTGCCTACGAGGGTGGTGTAGTCTGCATTCTTCTGCGTAGCTCCGGTGTACTGCACTTCGGCGTCGCCTTCAAAAACGAACTGCTTGTTGTTGGTGAAGCCGCCTTCCTCATAGTAATCAGAAACGCTCATGTTGGCGTTCAACCGACCCATGTTCTCTTCGAATACCTGGGCATTGCAAAGGGCGCTCACGCCCATCAGGGCCATGAAGGCCACAAAAATCTTTTTCATACTTCAGTGTTTACTTTACAGTTATATTTTTTACAAAATCATTGGTTGTCACGTTTTCCGGTGTCACCGGAACGCCATCTATCCGTACATTGCTGAGCGTGATATTCTCCACAATGTGGTCCTTGTCGTAGCCCAGCATCTGGATGGTGGGACGCAGCACCCGATGGGCGTCAATGTTCTCTATGAGGACCCCGTCAATGTGGCCGCGTTCCTTGCTGCTGCTCCACACGGCCGAATTGATCCACATGGAAATAAAGTTGACGCTTTCCTCGATACGCAGGTTCCGGAAGACAATGCCGCTGACGACGCCATTGTCGCAGTGATACACGCGGATACTCCATTCACGGCCTTTGTCATGAATGATGTCGTTATCCTCGAACACCACGTCCCGGATGTCCTTGACAATCTCGGCGCCTACACTCACGGCATGGGCGACTTCGTTCCACAGCACATTGCCATAGGCATGGACGTGCTCGGTGGGGCCGCCGTTCGGAGTGGTTTTAATGACGATGAGGTCGTCCAGGGTACGGATAAAGCAGTTCCGGACAACGACATTGCGGCTGTTGCAAATGTCCACGCCGTCGGAATTGGCCCGGTAGCCCAGAATCTTGACCCCGTCGATAACCACGTTTTCGCTGTTCTTCACCGGGATGGTCCAAACGCTGGC
>CAMZCW010000059.1 GCA_947305045.1 uncultured Bacteroidales bacterium
TGGATTTCGTCGATGAACAGGATAATCTCACCGGCGCTGTCCACCACTTCCTTTACTACGCCCTTGAGGCGTTCCTCGAACTCACCTTGATATTTCGCGCCCGCGATCAGGGCGCCCATGTCCAGGGAGTAAACTTTTTTCGATTTTAGATTTTCCGGCACCTGCCCGTTCACAATGTTCTGGGCGATGCCCTCAGAGATGGCGGTCTTGCCCACGCCGGGCTCGCCCACCAGGATGGGGTTGTTCTTGGTTCTGCGGGAAAGAATCTGCAGAACACGGCGGATTTCATCGTCCCTGCCGATCACGGGGTCCAGTTTGCCCTGGGCCGCGCGCTCGTTCAGGTTGATGGCAAAGCGCTCCAAAAAGCTGTTGTTGTTATTGTTTTCTGCCATAGTTCATTTCTCCTTTTGCCTGAACTATGGCAATCTCCGTTCCGTTCCCGTTTTCCTGCCATTTTGGCAGAAAGGATTGTTACTCTAATTCGCGGATGCGCTGCTCAAATTCGTCCTTAGGGCAGATTGCCTGGTTGCGCATTTTGGCCCGATAGGTATAGACCGTGGAAAGCGAGCATTTGAGGAAAGAAGCGATGTGCGGACTCTCGTCTATGCCCAGCCGAATAGAGGCCAGAATCCGGATTTCAGTGGGCAAGGCGTTCCCCGGCGTGCATACAAAGCGGGCGTCTTCCCTAAGCAGTGCGTTTACCTGGTCCACGAATCCTGGGAAAATACCCAGGAAGGTTTGGTCGAATATGCGGTAGAACTCCTTGTAGTCCGCATAGTTGGCCGCATTTCGTAGCTCCTTCAGGAGCGCATCTGTGCCTTGGTTTCTGGCAATCTGTCGCAGCTGGTGTCTGTATTGTTCAATCTTGTCCAGGTACTGTACGCTCAGGTCCATGTAGCGGAACACGTAGTTGTCTTTGATTTTATTGGCACTGGAAAGGGCTGCATTTACCTCCTCCAGGTCTGCATTGGCTTTGCTCAGTTTGATGGCCTGGTTGTGCCGAATCATGAGTAACCAGAGGATGAAGAAGGCAAAGATGCCCAGGACTGCGATGGCGATGGCCAACACCGCTCGCTTTTGGCGCTCTGCCCGTAGGGCCGCCTCAACAATGATGTTCTGCGCACCTGAAGAGCGGATAACCTGCGCCTGGAAGTCTCCGGCGTAAACGTTTCCTAAATGTGCGCTGATATAGCGTCCGGCCCGTTCATAGTCCCTGTCTTTGTATAGCGTCATTGCCAATTCATAGAGTGACAGGAAGTCCCGGTTAGGGGCTTTGAAGTCATAAACTGCACTTTTGGCCAACCAGGTTTTCTTTCGGTCATTGTCCCCCATGTGCCCATAAAGCAAGGCCATATTGTAGGCGATGGAGGTGAGCTGGTGAAAATCCTGCTCCGGTGTCTGGGCATAACAATCCTCGAAAATGGTCAGCGCGCGTTCCAGGTTTCCGTTGTCGCGCAAGCTTTGGGCCAACAGTTTTCGGCCCTCATAAGAAAGGGTATCCCGCGCAATATAGGCGTTCCGATAGGCCTTTAAACTATCCGAATAGTCCCGGTCTTTCAGGAACGGATGCGAAAAACGGGACAGGTTAGTGAAAATTTTAACCCCGGTTGCCAGGTATTCCAATGAAAGTCCGGCAGCATGAACTTCCTGTGCTTTGAGTGACTGAAACAGAGAGAGAGCATTTTCCTCGTAATGGGCAGTCCCCAGTAAGTAGCATTGGGCAATGGAGGTCTTCAGGCTTTGTTCCTGGTTGGTGGCCCGTTTTTCCATGAGCGCGATATAGCGTCCGGCGGAGTCTGCGCTGAAATGCAGGTATTCTTCATAGAGGGCCTCTGCACTCTCCCAACTCCCCGACGACAGAATAATCCTTAGGGAGTCGTTCTTTTGCTCAAACGCCTGCTGGTATTGGTCCTGGTTTTCGATGACGTTGTCCAGCTCTTTCAGTGCCGATTTCAGCTGGGGGGGGGTACAAGCTAAGATTAAAAAGCAGAATGCGGATAGGATAGTGTATTTCTTTTCCATGCAGGGTTTACGTCAAAAGTCTTTTTCGAAGGTACAAAGAAAAGGAGAGGAAAACAAGCGAACCGGGTGAAAGTTTCATTTTGAAAGCGTGATATTCGGATATGTGAGAGCAGATGTAAACTTATAAAACCACCTATATTTTTCCAAGCACAGGATGGATCAAGAAGCGTTATAAAGTGGCGCCTAAATGCGGTATAACCGTGTTTTGAGGTTTTCTAAACTCCTTGTAAATTACTTATATTTTCTCTTGAAGGGGTATTTTATGCGGTTTTTCTTTCCGAAATTTGTGACAACCGCAACCGAATTAATTAAACACGAAATACCATGTTTGTTCATCTCAAAGAGGACTATCACTGTCCAGTTTGTCAACGATTGGAACTTGCAACGGAAAGTTTCATCTGTAACTCCATCAATCCGCCTATGGGGGCTGGATTGGAACCTATGGAAGAAGACCCTTACACGTGGATGCTTTAAAAAACAAAAAAAGATGAAAAAAGAGATGTATTTAGCTCCGGAGTTGGTGACTCTCCGGTTGAATTTTGGAGATAGCCAGTTAATATGCTCGTCTCCGGAAGAAGAATTTAGCGCGGACGCGGAATTGGAGGATATGAGTGAAGATTCGTCGTATAAATGGGAAATATAAATAGTGTACAATATGAAAAAGTTTTACCTTGTTTTAATGGCTGTGGCAGCTTTGAGTTTAGCCACGCTTTCCTGTTCCAAAGAGGCCATGGACCCCTCGCAGCCGGAACCGGCTCAAAAAGAGGAAACTCAAAAGGAGGAGTCCACGCCGGAAAACCCGGCGGAGGAAGAAGAGTCCCCCGTTCCTGAAGGCATGATTCGTCTGACCTTTGGCGTTTCCCAGGAAGGGGACGCCCCCGCTGCAGACGGCGAGGACACCAAGACCTCATGGGACGGCACCAATCACACCTGGAGCGAGGGTGACCAGATTCGAATTTTCTGGGGAACCGGTGCGGAAGATTATGTAGATGCAACAGTGGAGAACAATAAGGTGGAAGCTGTTGTTGGGGAGGCAGATAATTATTATGCGGTCTATCCTATCACCGGTGCATTCGCATTTCGTGAGGGAGGCACCATCGACTTTGGCATTCCCATTCTGCAGAGTGGCTCTTTTAAGGATGCCAATATGATGGCAGCTACCACTTCAAAAGCCACGACGACCTTTAATTTCAAGAATCTTACCCATATTTTTAAGTTTCATTTGACGAACGATTCGCCTTATGATCGCTTCCAATTTTGTACGAACAATGGTTCCATTGTGGTCAATACATATGGAGTTTCTTTTGACCTTGAAGGAAATGTTACCATTGGTAAGCGAACCCAGGAAATTTCGGGCTTCGCTAATAGCAAGTATGTCCGTCTGCACGAGGGGATGACGCCGGGCGGAGACTATTATTTTGCGGTCGTTCCCGGTGCACAATATAGCCTCGGATTTGGACTTCAGGCGAGAATTAGCGGGGAAACAGGTGACTATAGTGTTGCCGCACTTAGTAAGAGGGATATTGACACTTCCAATCCTCGTAAGATTACGAATCTGGGCAATCTTGATCCTTACGTCCATTCAGACTGGTTTATTACTGCGGATGGAACCGGGAATGGCACCAGTTGGGACGATCCAGGCGGCCCTGCTCTCCTTCGGAGCCTTCTTGTGATGCCGTCAACGTTTACTACTGATCAAGCAAAAAAGAATCATACCATAAGGCTTAACAATGCTAAAATTCATTTGAAGGAAGGGACTTATAATTTCCAGACAATCCTTGCGGATACTGGCCAAAAAGCATTTCAAGCGGGAGCCTTCCATACGGACGTGAACAATGTTACTGTGATAGACGGTGGCTATCCTTCCTCTGCAACAGGCAAGGACCTCAGCGGCTATGATCCAGTGAATCATCCTTCCGTTGTCATCTCCAATCAGGCTGCCACAAATGATCGCGCTTTTTATTTTAATGGAGCACGGCTATATGACTGGACCTTCAAGGGCTTGAGTTTTCAAAATAATCCATCAGGCTCCAATTTCAATACGCCCGGCGGAGCGATGGCCATCAATGGTGCGACGAATGCCAATATTAAGTTCGAGGACTGCTCTTTTTCGTTAAAGACAACTAATACTAGTGGCGGTGGCGCTTTTTCTTTCCGTGGCTCAGCAGAAGTCAACGCAGAGTTCAAGAATTGCACGTTCACTTCTTGCGAGTCTAGTTCATATGGTGGAGCCATCTGGATTAACACTACGAATCATAACTTGACTTTTGATGGATGTACTATGTCCGGCAATACAGGCAGTAAGGGCGGCGGCTTCCTTTATAACCAGAATTCCGGAACCGTTATTATCAAGAACTCCACCATTGAAAACAACTCAGCTACATCCTCGACAGGTCTCGGCGGTGCTATCTACGCCTCGGGATCCGGAACGATACATCTTTACGATACAAGTTTGTCCGGTAATGGAACAGATACACAGGCACAGAATGGCGGTATCATCTGGATGGGAGGGACCATCGAACTTTCCATCCACAGCGGCTCCACGGTCTCCAACAATAAAGCTTCTTCCAGTGGTGGCGCTGTCCTTGTTGCCGAAACAGCAAGCTTTAAAGCCGACGACGTACTGTTCAGCGGGAACAACGCGGCCAACGGAGGTGCCGTCTATAATTCGGGAACAGTCACCCTTACTAACTGTACCTTATCAGCCAACGACTGCGCAACAAACGGCGGTGCCATCTACAACGAGGGATCCCTAACTTTGAACGAAACTATACTTACAGGGAAAGGAAAGAGCACAAATCTTACTACTCTTCTTGGCGGGGGAATTTATAATAAGAGCGGCGCTACGGCAACAATAGAAAACAGTTCCGTTATCGAGGGGTGCGCTATCACCGGAAGCAGTCATCACGGTGCGGCCATCTGGAACGGCGGTACTCTGATTATAGACGGCAGCACGCTCCGTAACAATGTAAACACCCAGCGTGGCGGTGGCATCTACTGTGTAGGGACTGCGGCTGATGCAACTATAACAAATATGCTTTTCGACGACAACGATGCGGATAATGGAGGTGCCATAGCTGCAGATGACGGAGCTGGCATTTTCATTAACAAGTGTAAGTTCATTAACTCTAATGCTAAAAATGGCGCTGCAATCCGTACGGCCACTAATAGTGGAACCGACGTAAACAAAATATTGATTTTCAATTCGTTGTTTTCTAATAATACGTCAACTGCAGGTACAAACACACAAAATGGTGGTATTATTCAAGGTACGGGGTATTGTAGTATAGTTCTTGCCAATTCAACTGTTTGTAATAATACTACAAATGAGGCAAATTCTGCTGTAACGACAAGTAAATATAATAATGCAGACCATGCAAAACTATACGTTGTAAGTAGCACTATTGCGGATAATACAAGAGATCTTACCCGCACAAGTACAACAATCGAGGTGCATAATTCCATTATAAAAGGTCTTGCCGATCATCCGCTCAATGTTATCATTGAAAAAACGTTCTGGTACGGCCATTTATATTCTGAAGATAGAGATCACAAAACTGACGACGTGGAATTTTATCTTGGCGTGTTTGATCCAGAAAAAGGCGTTTATCCTCTAGTCCCTTCCTATTCGAATGTTTATAAGGCCGGAATGACAGTGGAAGAATTGCAAGGAATGTCCTTCTCCAACATCACCACCGACCTGAAAGCCCTCCTTGCCAAGGACCAGAAGGGCAATGACCGTACGGGAGACACCATCATGGGTGCGTATGTGCTCACCGAGTAGGGCGATTATTCACTTTGCTCAAAATGACAACAGCCAGGTGGCATCGGAATCTCCGGTGCCGCTTGACTTTTTATACGGAACATGGGGCGCGTTTTTTGCAGTATAATGACATCATTGACAAAAACTGGGAAGAGTTCAACAAGATGATAGATGATGTTTTTGCCGGGAAGAAAATAACTATCAAGAAGTTCAAGAAATAGGAGGAGGAAATATGTGCAAATATAAAGATACTACACTTGGAATCAAGAAAATTGATTTTACTATAAAACGTGGGAATATGGCATTCTTCCTTACCGATGGCCGGATTGTAATTGTCCCCGTTTCGATGTTTCCGGACATAAAGCGGCTCTCCAGAGCTCAGCGGGAGGATTATATGATTATGGATGACCAGTACTTCTCCTTCGATGCTCTTAGCCGGATTTATTCCGTCAAGGATGTCCTACATTATTAGGCCGTTAAAAACCTATAAAAACCCTTAGTGCCCGGATAGGGCATTAGACGGAAAATCCGCGTTGCACGTAGTTGTGACGCGGATTTTCCTATATAATGGACCTGCAATCCGACCTATAATTTCGTGCGTGTACGCGTGCGTCCCTGCAATTGAGCCTGTTTTATTGCCATCTTTGCATAGACCACATAAGCCTCTGCGATGAAGAAAATAGACTACAAATGGCTCATGCTGCTCCTGATTTCGGCGGCTTATTTCCTTGCCCAGGGAACCCGCCAAATTTATGCCGCTGTTCTGCCAGACATTAAAGCTTGTTTCGGAGACGCTGTTTCGGATGCCTCCATGGGCCTTGCCGGGACCGTCTTCACCCTCGCTTTCGGTATCGTGATTCCATTTGCCGGCCTTGCCGCGGACTTTTTCCGCCGCAAATGGATTATCGTTGTCGGCAGCGTACTGTTCGGCACGGGCATTCTTCTTACGGGCTTTACAAGCGGACTTCCCATGCTGCTGATTTCTTATGGCATCCTGAACGGGATAGGACAGTCTCTTTTGCCTCCTTGCAATTCCTCATTAATAGGAGAATTCCATACCGATACGCGTGGAACCGCTTTTTCTGTCTATCAAGGGGCCATTTATTCAGGAATTGTGGTCTGCTCCATCGCGGCCAGCCAGATGTCGGCTTGGGGAGCGGAGGGCTGGAGAACGGCCTTTTGGGTCTTTGGCGCACTTTCGCTGGTCTGGACCGTTATCATGTCGATTTTCCTGAAAGATACCCCCAATGTCGGAAGCCGCGCAGAAGTGTCGGTCAAGGGAGCGCTCCAGGCGTTCTTTTCCAAGCCCACATCCCTTTGGATGATGGCTGCGCTGGGCTGCTATTTCTTTGCCACTTACGGCGTCAAAATCTGGACGCCGGTCTATATGATGCGCTCTTTCCCGGATATGCCCGCCGCTACAGCCGTCTTTCATGCCGTTTTCTGGTTTTACGTGGGAGCCTTCGCCGGCGTAACACTCAGCGGCCGCGTCTCGGATAAACTCAAACCCAAGCGCCCTTTCGTCCGTTTTGAGGTGGAACTGGCCGGCCTGCTCCTGTGCATCCCGTTTATTCTGCTCATTGCCGGAACCTCCAACCTTGTACTCATGATTGGCGGCCTTCTCCTCTTCGGCTTTGCAACCGGCGTCTATGATTCCAACCTGTATGCCGCCCTGCTGGAAGTCATCGACCCCAAGTACAGGGCTATGGCAACGGGTATTTTCGGTTGCGGCGGCTGTATCATCGGCGCGCTGGGCCCGCTTGTCATGGGGCTCCTCAGCGACACTTTCTCCATCCGGACCGCCTTTGCCTCGCTGACCCTCTTTGCGCTCGCCGGCGCCTTCTGTATCTGTGTGGCACGATTTAAAACAGCAAAAAAAGATATCCTATGAATCCATCAGAATTACGCATAACCGACATGCGATTTGCCGACATTGACGGCGCCCCTAAACGTTGCACCCTCCTTAAAATTTATACCAACCAGGATGGCCTGGTCGGGTATGGGGAAGTGCGGGACGCTTCCAGTAAAACTTATGCACTCATGCTTAAAAGCAGGCTGTTGGGGGAGAATCCCTGCAACGTGGACCGGATTTTCCACAAAATCAAGCAGTTTGGCGGACCATCCAGGCAGGGAGGTGGTGTGTCGGGTGTGGAGATTGCCCTATGGGACCTGGCCGGAAAAGCATGGGGCGTCCCGGTATGGCAACTTCTGGGAGGCAAATACCGCGACAAGGTGCGTGTGTATTGTGACACGGACGCCGACGGAAAAGACAAAGACGGCCACGCCATGGGCCGAGCTCTCAAGAAACGCATGGAAATGGGTTACACTTTCCTCAAAATGGACCTCGGGATAGGCCTGCTGATGGACGAGCCGGGTGCCATTAATGCTCCGCTCGGGTTCATTGACGATATGAAAAAGTACGCGCCGCATATCCTGAATGTGCAAGGGGGCAGCGTCACGCCCGATATGGTGAAGCGGCAGAAGAGCTACGACATTGTTACGACGGCCCACCCTTTTACCGGCATCCATCTTACCGAGCATGGCCTCGAGATTCTGGAAAAGTATGTCCGTGACGTCCGTGAGGAGATTGGCTATGAGGTTCCGCTTGCCATCGACCATTTTGGGCATGTCTGCGTGGAAGACTGCATCCGTTTTGCCAGAAGAATAGAAAAGTACAACATTGCCTGGATGGAGGACATGATTCCCTGGATGTACACAGACCAGTACAAGCGCCTGAAAGAAGCTACGACTGTTCCGGTTTGTACCGGTGAAGATATCTATCTCAAGGAAGGCTTTGAGCCCCTGGTGAAAGGACATGCCGTGAGCGTCATCCATCCGGACATCCTCACTTGTGGTGGCGCCCTGGAATTGAAGAAAATTGCTGATATGGCCGACGAAAACGGCATCGCCGTTGCCATTCACATGGCAGAAAGTCCCATAGCGGCCATGGCGGCCATCCATACGGCTGCGGCCATGCACAACGTTCTTGCCATGGAACTCCATTCCGTGGATGTCCCCTGGTGGCCGGATCTTGTAAAAGGCTTGCCCAAGCCCCTTGTCAAGGATGGCTTCATTGCGGTTCCCGATACCCCGGGACTTGGCATCGAAAGCCTCAATGAGGACTTGATCAAAGAGCACATCAACCCTGAAATTCCCGGCTTGTGGGAGAGCACGGATGTGTGGAACAAAGAATTCTCAAATGACAGAATATGGAGCTAAACATGTTTAATCTCAAAGGAAAAACCGCCCTTGTGACCGGGAGTGGTCAGGGGATAGGTCGTGCAACGGCCGTTTTGTTGGCAAAGCAGGGAGCAAAAGTCATTATTAACTGGAACTCCAACGACGCCAAGGCTGCAATTACCATGGAAGAGATAAAAGCTGTGGGCGGAGCGTATTTGTGTTGGAAATACAATATCTCGCTTCCCAGTGTCCGCGAGGATTTTGAAAAGTTCATGAAAGAGAATTCTCTTACTGTTGACATCCTGGTGCTGAATGCCTCTGTCCAGATTCGCAACGACTGGGAGAAGATTACCCCGGAAGAATTTGACCAGCAGATGCATACTAACTTCCGCGCCTCTCTCCAGCTCATCCAGGCGTGCGTTCCGGGCATGCGGGAGAAAAAATGGGGGCGGATTGTCACCGTAGGCAGCGTCCAGCAGAGCCGCCCCAATACCGCCATGGCGGTGTATGCTGCCACCAAAGCCGCCCAAAACAACCTTTGCATGACACTTTGCGGGCAATTGGCCGGCGACGGAATTACCATCAACAACATTGCTCCCGGGGCGGTGGAGACGGTTCGGAACGAGCAAGTCCTTGCCGATCCGGACTACAGGAAAATGATAGAGAACTCCATTCCCGTGGGGTTTGTGGGCCAGAGCGAAGACATCGCGCCCACCGTCCTTCTGCTGGTGTCGGAGGAGGGCCGATATATCACCGGTGCCGATATCCCTATCGACGGCGGCATGTCCATCCCATTTACCAAAGGAAAATAGCCATGAGTGTAGAACAGTACAAGAAAGAAGTGGGCATGATGAAGCTGGAAAAGCTTATCGCGTCCAGGGAAGGCATATCCTCCGAGCCTTTTCCCATTCCCGACAAGGAATTGCTGCAGCGCTACGAGCAGCTATACCTTGGCGCTGTTAACGATGTTTTGCGCGAGTTTTGCCTGCTGAACCAGGCGCTCCCCAACCGTATTCATCCCCTGAGGGAATACCGCACCGTGGCAGGGTTCGCCTTCACCGTTAAAAGCGCTCCCAATGCCAAGATTACCGGAGAAATGGAATTTCGCACCCAAATGCTGGATACCCTGGGCGAAGACCATTTTGTGGTATGGGATACCTCCCGTGACCAGGAGGCAACCCTATGGGGCGGCGTTATGACTGCTACCGCCAAGGGTAAAAAAGTGAAAGCGGCCTGCATCGACGGCGGCATTCGTGACACGCACCAGATTCTGGAGGCCGATTTCCCTATTTTCTATGAATACCGCATTTCCAATGGCTCGCTGGGCCGGTGTCTCATAACGCATTACCAGATTCCCATCGTCATTGGCAAGGTTACCATTAAACCGGGCGATGTGGTCCTGGGGGACATAGACGGCGTGTTGGTAGTTCCGCGTGAGATGGCCTACGATGTGCTGCTCCGGGCAGAGGAAATCAAGGAAAACGAGAAGAAAATCTTCTCCTGGGTTCACAAGGGAGAGACCATTCAGGAAATCAAGGACAAAGGAGGGTATTTTTAATGAACCTGATTGTGGGGACGTGGGATCCCGCCTGGGGCCACACCTGGGTAGAACCCGGTTTTGGGAAACTCTATGCGCTGAGAAGCCTTGCCGGTGGCAGTGCCCTTGTGGTCATGGATACCGCGGGGAATGCCATGGGCGAATATCCCACGCCCGGGGAGCATTCCTGCCATATCACCTTGCTCTCCAATGAGGCCGTCGTTTCCGATTACACCAGCGGAACGCTCTCTCTCTATCCGCTGGACACGGACGGACTTCCGAGCCGTGAGCCGGAGGTGATTCATTTTCAGGGGAGAGGTCCGCACCCACTCCGGCAGCAAGGGCCCCACATCCACTCCTCATGGGTCTCTCCGGATGGCGCCTGCCTGGTGGTTGCCGACCTTGGTTCCGACCGTCTATATCGCTTCCGTGTGTCAGAGGGTCGGCTCTCAAGGGATGGGATGGAGGTTTTCCCCATGCCTGCCGGCTGCGGTCCAAGGCATTGTGCTTTTGGCAACGGCGTGTTGTATGTGAGCACGGAGCTTTCTGACGAGGTCCTTGTACTGGACTGGCCTTCCATGAAGCTTATCCAGCGTTGTGTTGTAAATGAAGCACAGCCCGGCGGTGGCGGACATCTTTTGTTAAGTCCGGACGGGAAATACCTGTATGCAAGTTCCCGTCTGAAAAACGACGGTATCGCCTCATTTAAAGTGCTTGAAGGAGGCGCACTGGAACGTACCGGTTATTTCCGAACAGGTTCACACCCGCGTCATTTCTGTATAAGCCCGGAAGGGGATGCACTGCTAGTGGCCTGTCGTGATAACGATAGGGTTCAGTTGTTCTTCCGTGACCCGTTGGATGGCTCTTTGTCTTTGACAGAACAGGTGCTTCGCGTAGAAAAACCTGTTTTCGTGCGTTTTCTTTGTCCGCGATAATGTTATAAAAGTTCTTTGATTATTACTGGATATTTTTGAGTGAAGTCCGCGTTATAGTACTCTGTAACGCGGATTTCGACTTATATTTTTTCTTCCATCCATTTATAATCGCGTACGCGCGTATGGGAAATGGATGGAATTCTTTCGAAATTTGCGATAGACAACAACACAAAAGCTATAACCCATGTCTTTCATGTTAAACAGATTGTTTTTACCGTTGGCCGTGGCCTTCGCGCTGTGCGTCACGCCGGCGCTGGCCCA
>CAMZCW010000060.1 GCA_947305045.1 uncultured Bacteroidales bacterium
ATTTATCTTTGTAAGATTTAAGATTACATGACAAAATGGCAATAGCAGATATTCTTAAGAAAATTTTCGGCAGCAAGAGTGACCGGGACATGAAAGTGATCCGTCCCGTACTGAATCAGATTCTTGCCCTCTATCCGGAAATCGACAAACTTTCCAATGATGAACTCCGGGCCCACAGCCAGGCGCTGAAGGACAAAATTGCTGCGGTGGAGAAGCCCTTTGAGGACCGCATTGCAGAGATTAAGCTGGAACTGGAGAAAGACATTCCCGTGGAGGAAAAGGAAGCCCTGGCAACGGAGAGCGACAAACTCGTAAAGGACGAGGATACCGCCATCGAGGCCATCCTGAACGAACTCCTGCCGGAGGCCTTCGCCATTGTAAAGAGCACCGCCCGCCGCTTTGCCCAGAACGAGTCTGTGGAAGTGACGGCGAGTGAGTTCGATAAACTCCTGGCAGCCCAGGGCCGCGACTTTGTGGAGATTCAGGGCGACAAAGCCATCTGGCACAACCACTGGGTGGCCGGCGGCAACGAGATCACCTGGGACATGGTGCATTACGATGTCCAGCTCATTGGCGGTATCGTCCTGAATGGCGGCGTAAAAACCAACAAAGAGCAGCGCGGCATGATTGCGGAAATGGCCACCGGTGAGGGTAAAACCCTGGTCGCTACGCTTCCCGTATTCCTGAACGCCCTGGCCGGCAAAGGCGTGCACGTGGTCACCGTGAACGACTACCTGTCCAAGCGTGACTCCGAGTGGATGGGTCCGCTGTACATGTTCCACGGCCTTTCCGTGGACTGTATCGACAAACACCAGCCCAACTCCGCCGCCCGCAAGGCCGCCTATGACTGCGACATTACCTTTGGTACCAATAACGAGTTCGGCTTTGACTACCTGCGCGACAACATGTGCTCCCGGATGACGGACCTGGTGCAGCGCAAGCACCATTACGCCATCGTGGACGAGGTTGACTCCGTGCTCATCGACGACGCCCGTACGCCCCTGATTATTTCCGGTCCCATTGAAAAGGCCGCCGGCGACGAGCAGTTCATGGAGTATCGGCCCTATGTGGAGAACCTGTACAACAAGCAGCGCGCCCTCATTACCCAGACGCTGAACGAGTCCAAAAAGCTTATCGCCGCCGGCAACGAGAAAGACGGCGGCCTGCTGCTGTACCGTTGCTACAAGGGCCTGCCCAAGTACCAGCCGCTCATCAAGTTCCTGAGCGAACCCGGCATGAAACAGCTCATGCAAAAGACCGAGGCCTATTACATGCAGGACAACGAGCGCGAAATGCCCACCGTTACGGATCCGCTGTACTTCGTTATCAATGAGGTGCTTAACTCGGTGGACATGACGGATAAGGGGCACGATACCCTGGCCGGCAGCGTAAGCGATCCCAACTTCTTCGTACTTCCGGACATGGGCAGCGCCATTGCGGAAATTACCCATGACGCTACGCTCAGCGCCGCAGAAAAGGCGGAGAAAAAGGACGCCCTCATGGAGGATTTCTCGCTCAAGAGTGAGCGCGTGCATACGGTAATCCAGCTCCTGAAAGCCTATGCCATGTTCACCAAGGACGTGGACTACGTGATTGTGGATAATAAGGTTAAGATTGTGGACGAGAGCACCGGCCGTATCATGGAGGGCCGTCGTTGGAGTGACGGCTTGCACCAGGCTGTGGAGGCCAAGGAAAACGTGAAGGTGGAAGCCGCCACGCAGACCTTTGCCACGGTTACCCTGCAAAACTACTTCCGTATGTACCACAAGCTGGCCGGTATGACCGGTACGGCAGAAACGGAGGCAGGGGAGTTCTGGGACATCTACAAGCTGGATGTGGTGGTTATCCCCACCAATCGTCCCGTTATCCGCGACGACCAGAACGACATCATCTACAAAACCAAGAAAGCCAAGTTCAATGCGGTCATCGACAAGGTGGTGGAACTTTCCAATGCCGGACGCCCGGTGCTGGTGGGTACCACGGATGTGGAAACCTCGGAACTGCTGGCCCGCATGATGCGCATCCGCGGAATTACGGCCAATGTGCTCAATGCAAAGGAGCACGCGCGTGAGGCGGAGATTGTGGCCCAGGCCGGTCACAAGGGCCGTGTCACCATTGCCACCAACATGGCGGGCCGTGGTACGGATATCAAACTCACCCCGGAGGTGAAGGCGGCCGGTGGTCTGGCCATTATCGGCACCACCCGTCACGACAGCCGCCGCGTGGACCGTCAGCTCCGTGGCCGTGCCGGCCGTCAGGGAGACCCGGGCAGCTCCTGCTTCTACATTTCCCTGGAAGACGACCTCATGCGTAAGTTCGGCTCCGAGCGCATAGCCGGCGTGGTGGACAAACTGGGCATGCAGGAAGACGAAGCCCTGGTAAGCGGCATGCTGTCCAGCGCCATCGAGAACGCCCAAAAGAAGGTGGAAGAGAATCACTTCGGCTGGCGTAAGCACACCCTGGAATATGACGATGTCATGAACTACCAGCGTGAGGCCGTGTATGCCCGTCGGCGCAACGCCCTCTCCGGCGAGCGTATAGAGATTGACGTGCAAAACATGATGCAGGACACCGCCACCATCCTGGCCCAGCAGAGCGAAGGCATGAACTACGCGGAGTTCGAGGAGTTCATCATCGCCAAGCTTTCCATCGACCTGGGCTTCGACGAGGAATTCTATGCCGGCGCCAAGCCGGATCAGATTGCCGATAAACTCGCGGAGCACATGAAAGAGGTGTACGACCGCCGTATGAACACCATGATTGAGAAGGTGAATCCCGTAATCAAGACCGTGTTCGAGAAGCAGGGTTCCATGTACGAGAACATCGCCATCCCCATCACCAACGGCAAGCGGCAGCTCACCCTGTCGGTAAACCTGAAGAAGGCCTATGAAACCGAGAGCCGGGAAATTGCCAAGGCCCTGAGCCGCAGCATTATCCTCTATTATATTGACGATTACTGGAAGCAGCACCTGCGCGACATGGATGACCTCCGTCAGAGTGTACGCAACGCCGCTTACGAGCAAAAAGACCCGCTGGTGGTGTACAAGCTGGAAAGCTACAATCTGTTCACCGAGATGCTGGAGAAACTGAACGAGGAAGTGCTCACCTTCCTGCTCCGTGCCTTCATTCCGCTCCGGGATGCCTCGGATGCCCGTGAAGCCCGTCCGGCCACCCAGCCCAACCGCAACATGCAGCAGATGCGCACCAACGACCCTTCGCAGCTCACCACCAACGGCGAGCAAAAGAGCCGGATGCCCATCCGGGCCGACAAACATGTGGGTCGCAATGACCCTTGCCCCTGCGGCAGTGGTCTCAAATACAAGAATTGTCACGGAAAGGGCCTCGTTTAGAGGCTCTTTTTTTGTGCCTGTTGATAAGTGCTGTTGAAAACTTTTTGCGGCAATTGTGCGGAAATAGTTGTTTTAAAATTTCTTATTAACTACCTTTGTCCGGTCATAATGGGCCTGTAGGGTAAGAGACTATACTTAACAAACCTTTATATTTATGACAAAAACACAGCAAGGTATCTATGACGCCCGCTCCCTTGGGAAGGGCAAGATGCTCACCCTCGGTCTCCAGCACATGTTCGCCATGTTCGGAGCCACAGTCCTGGTTCCTGTTATCACAGGTCTTTCGATGAGTGCCACTCTCCTTTTTGCGGGTTTGGGCACTTTCATTTTTCACCTTCTCACCAAAATGCGGGTACCGGCCTTCCTGGGCTCGTCCTTCGCCTTCCTCGGTGGCTACGCAGCCGTTGTCGCCCTGGGCGCCCAACAAGGACTTACTGCCTCGGAATCCCTTCCTTATGCCTGCATCGGAGTTTTCTCGGCAGGCATTCTTTATTTTGTGCTGGCCGGCTTCATTGCCGCATTCGGCGCCAAGAAGGTGATGCGCTTCTTCCCGCCCATCGTCACAGGGCCCATCATCATTGCGATTGGCCTTACGCTGAGCGGCAGCGCCATCCAGAGCTGCAACAGCAACTGGTGGATTGCCCTGCTGGCCATTGTGATTATCATTGTGTGCAACATCTGGGGCAAGCGCATGATCAAGATTATCCCCATCCTCCTGGGTGTGCTGGGTTCTTACCTTGTGGCGGCCTGTTTTGGCCTGTGCGACTTTACCGCTGTGAAGGAAGCGGCCTGGGTAGGCGTTCCGTTCCGCTGGGAGAATACGGCCTTCCATGTGTTCCAGAATCCCAACTGGGGTCTTGTTGTGAGCGCCATCATTGCCATCGTCCCCATTTCCCTGGCAACCATGATGGAGCACATTGGCGATATGTGCGCCATTTCCTCTACGGTAGGCGAGAATTACCTGGAGAATCCCGGCCTGCACCGCACCCTGATGGGCGACGGCCTGGCTACCATGCTGGCTTCCCTGTTCGGTGCTCCGGCCAATACCACTTACGGTGAAAACACCGGTGTGCTCAACCTCACCAAGGTATACGACCCGCGCGTGATCCGCATCGCCGCCGTGTTCGCCATCATCCTGAGCTTCTGCCCCAAATTCAGCGCCCTGATTGCCTGCATGCCTGCTTCCACCATCGGTGGTGTGTCGCTGGTGTTGTACGGTATGATTTCCGCTGTGGGTGTGCGTAACGTGGTGGAGAACCAGGTGGACTTCACCAAGAGCCGCAATGTGATTGTGATGGCCCTCATCCTGGTGCTGGCCATCGGTATCAAATACGGTGCAGGAGATGCCATCAACCTGGGCTTCACCTCGCTGAGCGGCCTGGCTGTCGCTGCCCTGGTGGGCGTGATCCTGAACGCTATCCTGCCCGGCAAGGACTATGAGTTCGGTGCCAACCCCAACGCCGACAAAGCCGTTAACTTTGAAATCAATCCTTCTTTGAGGAAATAATTCACCATATTAACAACATAAACTACGTTTTATGAAAAAAGCTATTCTTACCTTGGGTATTGCTTTTGCAGCCCTCACTGTGGCCAAGGCCCAGACCAACATCCAGGTGTTCTACGACTTCGGTAAAGACCGTAAACACGTCACCACCACCGTAGAAGGTTTCTACAACGACAATTGGGGAAACACCTTCTTCTTTGTGGACCACGACTTCAACAACCGGGTGGACAACAAACTGATTTCCCCCAACGGTACTTACCTTGAAATTGCCCGTTGCCTGAATTTCTGGCAGAATACCAAAATGGGCGGCCTGAGCGCCCACATCGAGTACAACGGCGGTATCTATAACAAATATTCTATCGACAATGCCATCCTTGCCGGTCTGGACTATTTCTTCCACAGCAAAGATTACAGAAACACTTTAAATGTAAAGGTCCTCTATAAGTGGATTGATTATAAAGGAGTTCAGTCTTCTGAAAATACGTTGGCCAGGGAACAGCGACGCGACCCCTATACCTACAAATCCCAGGTGCCCCTGCAGTTCACCCTGGTCTGGGGCCTGCGTGACCTCTTTGGCGCCAAGGGCCTGACCTTCAGTGGTTTTGCCGATTTTTGGTGGCAGGACCATGATGTGTATCCTTTCGTGAACGATAAGGCGGCAGACTACCGTGATTGGAGCAAGAAAGAGGTTTCCCACGTGGTGTTCATTTCCGAGCCCCAGCTCTGGTATGCCGTGGGCCAGTGGTTTGGCGTTCCCAACCTGAACATTGGCGGTGAGGTGGAACTCTCCTTTGACTTTGGTTCTGCAAGAGGCTTCTGGGCCCGTCCTTGCGCTGGTGTGAAGTGGGTCTTCTAAGATAGGAGTAGTACGATGAAACCTGCATTTGAAAAACTTTTCGGCTTCGACTCCGCTAAGCACAACGTGCGCACCGAGATTCTGGCCGGTATCACTACCTTCCTGACCATGGCCTATATCCTGGCCGTGAACCCTGCTATCTTCAGCGCCCTCCCCGGTATGCCCGGCGGTGCGGTATTTACCGCTACGGCCCTGGCGGCCATTATCGGCACGCTTGTGATGGGCCTGTACGCCAAAAAGCCTTTTGCCCTGGCTCCGGGTATGGGCCTGAACGCCTTCTTCGTGTACACCGTTTGTCTGGGCATGGGGTACACCTGGCAGTTCGCCCTTACAGCGGTGCTGCTGGAAGGTTTGCTCTTTATTATCCTTACTCTTACCAAGGTGCGTACCTGGCTCATCAACGCCATCCCGGGTACCCTGAAAAAAGCCATCGGCGCCGGTATCGGCCTGTTCATTGCGTTCATCGGCCTGCAGAATGCCGGTATCATTGTCAATAACGACGCTACGCTGGTATCTCTGGGCCATATCACCGAAGGAAAGGCCCTGCTGGGCCTGATCGGCCTCTTTATTACGGCTGGTCTGGTAATGGCCAAAGTCCGCGGCGGCATGCTGTGGGGCATCCTGGCCACTACGCTGCTGGGCCTGGTGATCAAGGACCCGGCAACGGGGGAGGCCATCACCAAGCTGAACGGCTTCGTGTCCCTTCCGGACAGCGTGAAGCCCATCGCCTTCCAGTTCGAGTGGCACAACATCCTCACCCTGGATATGCTGGTGGTAGTTTTCACCTTCCTGTTCATTGACATGTTCGACACCATGGGCACCATTATCGGTGTGCATCAGGGCGCCGGCCTGGTACCGGAAGGCAACCGCCGGGACGACATCCCCGGCATGGAGCAGATGTTCCTGGCCGATTCTATTGGCACCGTGTGCGGCGCCTGCCTGGGTACTTCCACCACCACCACCTATGTGGAGAGCGCTTCCGGCGTGGGTGAGGGGGGCCGTACCGGCCTCACAGCCTTCTCTACGGCCGTCTGCTTTGTCCTGGCCCTGTTCTTCAGCCCGCTGTTCCTGGCCATCCCGGGTGCTGCCACCGCTCCGGCCCTCATCATTGTGGGTGTGATGATGATGCATTCCGTCACCCGCATCCACTGGGACGACTATTGCAAGGCCATCCCGGCCTTCGTTACCCTCATTATGATGCCCCTTGCCTACAGTATCTCCGACGGTATCCTCCTGGGTGTGATTTCCTACGTGCTCTGCCACGCCGTGGCCGGCCGCTTCAAGGATATTTCCATTACCATGTGGATTCTGGCGGCGCTATTTATCTGTAAATATGTGTTTATAAGGTAGTGTCTTGTACGTAACAGGCTCATAATCAGCGCTTTAAGAACATGGACGGGTGCCCAAATAGCACCCGTCCATTGTCGTTAAGTGTTTATACTCAGTTCTTTACGTACCATGCCTACTCGAGGGTGGTGCGTTCCACCGGGAGGGAGAAGGCAATGCCTTGTCCGTCCGTAGTAAGACCACTGTTCTTGAATACGGCGGTCATGACGGCGTCCTTGATTTCGTTTGTAACCAGGATAAGGATTACTTCCTTGTCCGGTTGGATAGAGATATTGAAGAACTCTTCCGCTTCAGGGTTGGCCGAACCGCGGCCGCGGATGATGGTACCGCCGCGGGCACCGGCAGCACGGGCTGCTTCCATTACGTTCTGGGAAAATCCTGCATTGACAATGCAGACAAGGAGCTGAAACTGAGCCATATCTCTATAGTTTATTTTCTATTACACTTCTTTCATTTGCCAAAAAGCCATAAGCCAGCGCACCGATGGTGCTGGTGAGCCGTACGGTAAAGGCCACGCCTTTGTAGTCTCCGCCTTTGAGGAAGGTTTCCTTGAGTTGCCCGATCAGTCCTCCGGCTTCATCGGAACGGACAACAGCTGTTATGAGAGTTTTGGGACGGTCTGCCGACAGGCCCAGGTAGTTCAGGATCAGGTGGGTGGTGCCTTTGGCGGCCACCGTAAACTGCATATTGGCCTGGTGCGACAGGATAATACTGGAGAAATAGGCCAGTTTGCTGTTATGGACGACAGCCAAGAGGAGTTCCAGTTTAACGGGGGCGATATTTCTTTGTTTTTCCATACGTTACTCAAAATAGATGATTTGGTCGTCTGCGGAGGCCATGATGCGACGCATGGCCAGTTTTTTGCGACGATTGGCGGCCACCACCGACTTAAAGCCCAGGGTCTGGATGGTGATCAGCGGCGTCATGGCCACCATGGCTACCACGCCAAAAGCGAAATCCAGCACACCTCCGCTGCCCTGAAGGGTAACGCAGGCACCCACCACCATGGGCAGGATGAAACTGGAGGTAAGGGGACCGCTGGCTACACCGCCGGAGTCAAAGGCAATGGCCGTGTAGAGCCTGGGAACAAAGAAAGACAGCCCCAGCGACAGCAGATAACCGGGCACCAGGTAATACAGCACGGAGAAACCATAGTTCACGCGAAGGACAGACAGGCCGATAGAAAGGCCCACGCCCACGGAGAGGGCCGTCATCATTTGCATTTTGGTGACTTCGCCGCCGGTAATGTCGTTTACCTGCGCATTGAGCACGTGCACTGCAGGTTCAGCCATGACTACCACCATGCCAATGATAAAGGCAAAGCTGATGAGCAGCCCCGCATGGTGCTGCGACAGTTGCAGGCCGATTTTGTAGCCGATGGGCATGAAGGACATCTCCACGGCCGCAAGAAACAGCACCAGTCCCAGGAAGGTGTAGATGATGCCGAACATAATCTGGCCAATCTTTGTGAAGGGCAGTTTGAGCACGGAGAACTGCAAGATAAAAAAGGACCCCACAATGAGTACCAGCGACTTTCCTACATTCCACATGGTTTCCAGCAGGTGATCTTTCAGGCCGTCTTCCAGCACTTTGTCCATGGAGTAATCCGGGATGGTGAAGTCCAGGTTCCCTTTGGAAAGCAGCGACAGGGCCAACACGGCGACGATGGGCCCCAGTGAGCAAAGGGCGATGAGGCCGAAACTGTTTTCATTGGCGTTGCGACCTCCTACGGTAAGGGCAATGCCTACGCCCAGGGCCATGATAAACGGCACGGTGATAGGACCGGTGGTAACGCCGCCAGAGTCAAAAGAGAGGGCCAGAAGGGCGCCGTTTCCCCGTTCAATCAGGATTGCCGCCAGGCTGAACAGCAGCATGTATCCAAACAGGAGGATGGCGGTGAGGTCATGGTGGAAGACAATCTTGATTACGCCGAGCAAGAGCATGAGCCCGACGCCTATCCCTACCGTCCAAATGAGGGTGGTGCCGTTCATGACGGCCGCAACCTGGCCTGCGAGAACCGACAAATCCGGTTCTGCGATGGTGATCAGGAGGCCCATCACAAAGCTGATGCCTAAAAGAATGCCCATTTTCCGGGACTTGGTAAGGCCTTCACCAATGTACTGGCCCATGGGAGTCATGGCCATGTCGGCCCCCACATTGAACAATCCGATGCCAAAAATGAGGAAGAAGGCCGAAACCAGGAAAATCCACAGCTCTTTGGCGGTTATCTGGACCCAGGGAGTAATGGAGAGGGCAAAAACCAGTACGATGACCGGAATGACAGAGATGATGGCCTCTTTCAGTTTTGCCAGCAATGCCTTTTTCAGGTCCTGTACTATCTCGTTTCGTTCTTTCATGTCACAAAAATAGGGATTATTTTCCGAATTTTCGTTAAGTTTGTATAATCAAAACTGAGCTATGTACGATATCGCAATTCTGGGCGGCGGCCCCGCCGGATACGTGGCTGCCGGAAAAGCCGGAGAAGCCGGTCTTTCAGTGCTTCTGATGGAGCAGAACGAATTAGGTGGCGTATGCCTGAACGAAGGCTGCATCCCCACCAAAACCCTCCTGTATAGCGCCAAGGTGCTGGATACGGCCCGCCATGCAGACCGTTATGGGGTGATGGTTCCGGACGCCGCCATTGACTTTGGCGCCATTTTCAAACGCAAGACCAAAGTGGTAAAAAAGCTTGTAGGGGGTGTCAAGGTCCAGATGCGCAATGCCGGCGTGGAAGTAGTGAGCGGGGAAGGGTTTATTACCGGCCGATGCCCCGATGGATTCACGCTCCGCTGTAATGAAACGGACTACCAGGCCCGCAATGTGCTGGTGTGTTCCGGATCGGAAGCCGTGGTCCCGCCCATTCCGGGGCTTCGGGAAGGGCTGGGAAGCACCGTTGTCACCAACCGGGAAATCCTTCAGCTCACGGAGCAGCCCGCCTCGCTGGTGGTGATTGGCGGGGGAGTCATAGGCATGGAGTTCGCCAGCTTTTTCCATTCTATTGGCACGCAAGTAACTGTGATTGAGATGCTTCCAAAGATTCTTGGGCCAATGGACACGGAGCTCAGCGCTATGCTGCAGGCTCAGTATGAGAAAAAGGGCGTTACCTTCCACCTGAGCTGCAAGGTAGTGGCCGTGGAAGGGAACGAGGTGGTTTATGAGACCCCGGAAGGGGAGATCTGCCGTGTGCAGGGAGACAAAATCCTGGTCTCCGTGGGCCGTAGAGCCCGTTTGGAGGGAATCGGCCTGGAGAATATCGGCGTGGCGCTGGCTTGCAATGCAGCCGGTAAACCTTGCGGTATCAAGGTGGATGCCCAGATGCGCACCAGCGTTCCGGGCGTGTACGCCGCCGGCGATGTTACCGGTTTTTCCATGTTGGCCCATACCGCCAGCCGGGAAGGGGAGGTGGCTGTAAACACCATCTGCGGTGTGGTCGATGAAATGCACTACAACGCGGTGCCGGGGGTGGTATATACCAATCCGGAAGTGGCGGGCGTAGGGGCCCTGGAAGGCGCCCGCGTAGTGTCGCTCCCCATGGCATTCTCCGGCCGCTTCGTGGCAGAGAACGAGCGGGGAGAAGGCGTATGCAAGGTGGTGCTGGACGCAGATGACTGCGTCATTGGCGTGCACATGCTGGGGAATCCGGCGTCGGAACTCATCCATGGCGCTGCCATCGCTATCGAGCAGCACATGCGTGTAGAGCAGCTGGAACGGGTGATTTTCCCGCATCCCACTGTGTCTGAAATCCTGAAGGAAACCGTGGCCCGGGCTTAGTCCAGGCGCAGCGTGGCATCGGCCGACTGCGTAACGGCCTCCCGGTGCGAGATAAATAACAGGGTCTTTTTTCCGTGATAACGGCTGTGGAGGTTCTCCAGCAGCCGTTTTTCCGTTTCCGGATCCAGGGCCGATGTGCTTTCGTCCAGGATGAGCACGCCGCCCGGCCGCAACAGGGCGCGGGCAATGGCAATACGCTGGGCCTGGCCTTCACTGAGGCCGCTTCCTGTCTCTCCGCAAGGCGTTTCCAGCCCTTGCGGCAGTTCCCGGACAAACTGCGCCATGGCCGTGTCCAGCGCTTGCCGGAGCTCTTCTTCCGTGGCATGCGGCGCAGCCAGCAGGAGGTTGGAGCGGATGGTGCCGCTCAGGAGGGAATTTCCCTGCGGGATGTACATGAAATTGCCCCTTAGCGCACTCCCGGCAGGGATATCGTCAATGGTAATTTGTCCTTCCGTGGGCTTCAGTAATCCCAGAATCAGGCGGATGAGGGTGCTTTTCCCAATGCCGGTGGGGCCGGCGATGGCGGTCATCTGACCGGCGGGGAAGGTATAGGACAAGTCCTTGAGCACGGGCTCCGAGACGCCCGGATAGCTGTACGTTACATGGGAGAGGGTGATGGTGGGGGCTCCTGAAAGCATCACCGGTTCTTTCAGGGGTTCCGGCTCCAGTTCCTGAAGGTCCATCAGGCGCTCCACCGAGGTGAGGGCGGTGATGAAGGCGGGAATCTGAC
>CAMZCW010000061.1 GCA_947305045.1 uncultured Bacteroidales bacterium
AAAGGAGTAGTAGAAAAAAAGATGGCCGACTGGATTGACTTTCTGAACGACGATTCAGCCTACCCCGTTGATCCGCTCCTCAAAATGGCAATGGCTCACTATCAGTTTGAAGCCATCCATCCATTCCGGGACGGCAATGGCAGGACAGGCCGAATCCTATGCATTATCTATTTGATCCAAAAGGGGCTTCTGGACCTACCCATCCTATACCTGAGCGCCTATATCCTCCAGAACAAAGATGCATACTACTACGCCCTTAACAGCGTGACGGGACTCAGGGACTGGAAGGCGTGGATTCTTTACATGCTCGAAGCCGTTTCACAAACATCGGAATATACTATTGACAAGATAAACCGTATCCGTTCTTTGATGGAAAAGACGGAAAGAATCATCCTGGAGAACAAACTCTCCCTGGCCAGACTCAACCTTTCCAAGCTGTTCGAACAGCCCTACATCCGTCCCAAGAATCTGCTCTCGAATACAATTAAGAGCGTAAATACGGCCAAGAAGTACCTCAGTCAGCTGGAGGGCCTGGGTCTTCTCACAAAAGAGCGAATCGGCAAGGAGTATATCTGGTTCAACACCGAACTGATGGCTATTTTGTCAGATTAATGATTAACCTGCAATCCCAACAAATACACAGCCCTCAGCTCTTCAATATTGGTTCGATAATTGTCCCATTGCCCGCACCGGAGGGGCAAGAATGCGCAATTCCACTTTTTTTTGTAAGTTTGTATCAAACAACAGATCAAAGCATGAAACAAAGCCTTATTGTACTCCTGATGTCCCTGCTGGCAGTTCCGGCCGCCGGACTGATTGTCAAACAGGGTATCACAGAAGATACGCTATGGATTTCTAACGGGGAGCGCAAGATTTATGGCGTGCTCAGCAAACCGGCCCATACGGGCAAGAAACAGCCCGTGGCCATTATCTCCCACGGCTTCAACGGCACGCATCACTACGGCCGCACTTACTTTGAGACCCTGAATGCCCTGGGGTATCAGGTCTATGTCTTCGACTTCCCCTGCGGGTCCGTGCACAGCCGGAGCGACAACAATACCCTGAACATGTCGGCCCTGGACGAGAAGGAAGACGTCAAGGCCATTGTCCGGTACTTCCGTGCGCAGCCGGACGTGGACCCGGACGGGATAGTCCTCATTGGCGAGAGTCAGGGCGGCTTTGTGACGGCGCTGGCCAGTGCCGAGATTCCCCAGCAGGTAAAGGCCGTGGTGCTGGTGTATCCGGCGCTCTGTATTCCGGACAACTGGAAAGAGCGCTATCCCACTGTGGCCGATATCCCGGACACCACCTACCTGTGGAACGTGCCCATGGGGCGCCGTTTCTTCCTGGAAATCAGGGACCTGGACATTTTCAAAACCATCAGGAAATACGAAGGCCCCGTCCTCATTGTCCAGGGCGACCAAGACCCGGTGGTGCGCATGGCGGACTCCCAGCGCGCCGTAAGAACCTATCAGAACGCCCGCCTGCACGTCATCCCCGGCGCCGGCCACGGCTTCAAGCCAGAGGAGCAGGACCAGAACCTCCAGCAAATCAAGGCTTTCCTGGAAACGCTCCGCACGGAAAAGCCTTAGCGGCAGCCGGCGGAGAGGCGTTCAATCTGGGCGAGTTCTTCCTCGGAGAAGGCTGTGTTCCGCAGGGAGAGGAGGTCATCCTCAATTTGGGCCACGGAACTGGCGCCGATGATAACGGAAGTTACACGCGTTCAGTTAAAGATTCTCATAGGTAAAGCGGCGCCATGGGAGGGCGTTGGCCTTGCCGGTTTCCAGCACGCCCATCACGTATTGCAGGAGCGGGAAGTCCGACAGGTTCACCTCTCCTTTCTTGGCCTTTTTGGCCATGGCGTGGGCCAGCCGGCGTACTACCACCACCGACTCCAGGGTAATGCCGCCCAGGATTTCCTGGGCCTCTTCGCAGGTTTTTCCCTCTCCCAGCAGGAGACCGAACTTGCGGGTGCGGGCGCCCATGGAAGTGACATAGAGATCACCGATACCCACCAGGGCGCTGTCCAGTTCTGCGTGCTCCAATTCCAGGACGCGGAGCATCTCCTTGGCGGCCTGATAGAACACCGCTGCCTGAGAATTGAAATGCGGCTGCTCTTCCCCTTTGTCCAGGCGATGCGCCCGGCCCAGGGCAATGGCAACCCCCAGCGCATAGGCGTTCTTGATGGCCACGGCCGCCTCAAGGCCTTCTGCGTCGTGCGTGAGGGAAATATGGTACCAGGATGCCTGCAAGGCGCTTTTCATCATTTTGAGGATGGCTTTGTCCTTGCCGCAGATGGTTACATGCGTGGGGTCATGGTTGATGATGCCGTCTGCCGTGCCGGGACCGCCCAGGGCGTAAATGTCCCGCTTGATGCCGACCTTGGCCAGCTTGGTTTCCCAATAGGAAGGATAGGAGATAAGCGATCCGTCTCTCTTCTCCATGAGTCCCTTGGCTGCGGAGAGCACAGGGATGGCGGGATCCAGGTTCATGAGGATGTCGTTCAGGAACCAGTCCACGCCAAAGGAACTGACCGCGCCAACCACAAAATCCGCCCCTTCCACGGCCTTTTGCCAATCCTTGCAGTAATAGAAGCGAATCCCTTCCGGATAGGTAACATTGAGTTTGGGATGCTGTCCCGTTTTGCGGCAGGCCTCCACTATCTCGTCATCCACCGGCGAGCCGGCCATCCTGATTTCGTTTCCTTTCTCTGCGGCCACACAGGCCAGGGCTGTACCATACTGCCCAATCCCTATAATAGTTATAACTGCCATATTCTCGCTCCTGTCTATTATTCCGGCTGTTCGATAAGACTGTATTCGATGGGTTTGTCCTTATGGTAAACAAACTGATATTCGGTGTATGCGGAATTGATTTCCCCGTTTGAGTACCCGGCCAGGATGAGTATGTATTCCTCCCCCTCCACCATGGATTTGTCCTGCTGGGAGAAAACATAGGGTTCCGTTCCCTGGGATATCATATTGGGCATGAAAGCGTAGTCCTCATACAGGTCCACGACGGAATAAAAGAAGATTTCGGGCGTAATGTACTTGCTTTCAATCTCTTCCCGGGAGTCATAATCCCAATAATAGGTAGCCGAAGGGTCCGAGGGAGTAATGTTTATGCGGTCCGGGCTGAACTGAACGTCGAACGTGAGCGGAATATTCACCACCGAGCGGGTAATGAAGCGCACCTCCTGCGGCGTGCCGATGATGCTGAAGGTTTCAGGATTCAGCTGCACCACAAAGCAGCGATGTTCCAAGCCTGAGCCAAGACCCGTCTGCTTGATCTCACGTTCTTCCTGGTAGCAGAAAACATCGGCAAAGGAGCCGGCATTCGTTTCGCCGGCTTTCCAGACATCATAGGCGTCCTTCCACCACCCCAGATTCATCTTCGCCAGTTCCATAACGGGAAGGTCGTAAATATCGGCCTTTTCGCTGAATATCCCGAAAGCATAGTATGCCTTGGGATTGGAGGGTTTGATGGTGAACCAAACCTTGCTGGCCTTCACTTTGGTTACGGCAATCTCAAAGGTGCAAGGATCCAGGTAGGTTTGTTCCTTGGTGCAAGAGAGTGCCGCGAGCACGGTTGCTATGAGGATGATGACTTTTTTCATACGCTTACAATTCACTGGCTACATTCATGATAAAACGGATGGCGCCCATGGAATGGACACCGTATTCGCCAAAATCAAAGTCAATATTATAGCCCTTGAAGAAGGCCTCTGCCCGCTGGGCGTTCACAAAAGGTACGGTCTGGTCCTCCTTGCTGTGGAACATGTAGATGGGAGCCTCCGGCTGGAAGTCCAACACGGAGTTGTACAGGAGGGCTTTGTAAAAACGGGCCGTAATGGGATTGTATTTGTCCCGGCCGGCGTCCGTCATGAGTTCATGCAGGGCCTTGGCGCCCATCAGTCGGTTCATCTGGTTTACGGTGTACCGTTTGGAGTTGATCCATTCGTTGTAATTCTCCAACAGGCGGGGCTGGAAAAAGTCGGCATAGTTCAGTCCCAGGTTCTGTCCAACATCCACCCCCTGCAGAATCATGGGGATGGCGCAGGGAATGCCGGTGACATCGTCCGCCATGGCTTTGTCAAAGGTGGCGGCCAGGTCATACGGACCACCGCCGCAATACACCTTCTGGATGGGGAAAGTGTCTTTGTACTCCTTCTGAATCATCCGCATGACGGCCAGCGTGGTGGAACCGCCCTGGGAGTATCCCATCAGAATGACTTTGTCGCTCTCCGGCTGACGCCCAATCTTTTTCAGGTAGGGCTTCACGGCCAGGGCCATGTCCACCACCGAGCGGGCAGTGCTTTCCACATGCATGTACGGATGAATGCGGTTTGCCGTGACACCAAAGCCGATATAGTCTGCCACCACCACTGCGTAGCCTTTGGCGGCCACCAGGCCTTCCATGGGGAAACATTCCGACGGGCACTCATAGTTGGCGCCGATGGTGTAGTGGCTCACAATCACCAGGTTCTTGATTTTTCCGTCCCTGGGAATGAGCAGTTTTCCGGAAAGGGTGATGGGGCTTCCATCGATGTCATGACCGGTATAAGTGCCGCTCACGTGAATGACATTGTTGCTGTTGATGGCGCCCAGCAGGTCCGACACCAGACGTGCCACGCTGGTGACCGCCACCTTGGTCTGAGGGTCTTCGCTTTCCATGAACTGCACGTCCGGGTTCACGGTACCGTCCGCCAGGGCTACATCCGTAGATTTGACGGACATCACCTTGAAGGTGTCAAAGTCCACAAAGTCTATCCCCGGCTTTACGCAAGCCGCCAGCAGGCCAGCCGCCGCAAGGAGTAAAAATATCTTTTTCATAAGCTTACCAGGCATAATTGAGACTGAAAGAAACCAGGCGGGAGCCCAGCATGTAGATTTTGTTGCCACCGCTGAGCGCAGCCATCAGGCCCAGGTCCACGCTGCCGGACCAGTGTCCCCAGCCAAGCTGGATGCCCACCAGATTGAGATTGAGCGCAGGAGAAAACGCGCTGCCGCCGGCATTGTCCAGCGCCACGAGCACACCTGCGCCGGCACCGGAATACAGGGTAACGATACCCGTGTGCCGGTACTCCAGGCGTACGGTGGGCATGATTACCAGGTTGTAATTCCGCACCTTTTTGCCCGTTCCGACAAGCTTGTGATTGCGGTCAAAAGAGCCCTCCTCCCAGAAAATGCCTTCTGCATCCAGCTGTCCCCCTACCCGGACCAGTTTGGAGATACGGTAGCCGTACTCTGCAAACAAATGGCCCGTGCAAAAACTATTGAACTGCTCACGGATGGAGAAGTCCTCAGGAAGCGCCTGCGGGTTGGGATACAAATGCGGCTTGGTATTGCCGAAGGTGAGGGTCTCAAACAGGGCATCTCCCCAGCCGATACGCACCTGGTGGCGCATACTGAAATCTGTGGCAGGTTGTGCACCGGCTACTACCCACGCAGCCGTCAAGAGGCACACTACTAACAATATACGTTTCATCATACAAACCGGTTTACCCTACAAAAATAATGGTTTCTGCCCACTTTATCAAAAGATTTTGTACCTTTGTGACCATGAAGAGAGATAAATGGTTCATTATCGCAGCGCTGCTGCTCCTGGCCATCCCGGCCCAGGCGCAGTGGTTCATTGGCGGCAGGGTCAGCCTCAACGCCAATTTCAAGGACAAATCCGGTGGATTTATTCTGCGCCCGGACGTGGGTTATACCTTTAAGAATGATATCGCCGTGGGCGTCAATGGCATCATCGATTACTACGGCTACACCCCGCAGGAGGGAGCAAGCCGCACCTCCAACATCAGCTATGGCCTGGCACCCTATATCCAGTATTATTTTGTCCGCCTGGGGAAGGTATCGTTCTATCTGGACGGCGGTCTGGAGATAACCCGCTACACGGCTCCGGACATGGCTTACTGGCGCTTTATTCCTTATTTGAGTCCGGGCATGGAGATTGTTCTCACAGAGCACTGGTCTTTTCTGGGCACCATAGGACGTTTGGATTATGACAGTTTCACCAAGAGCCTCGGGTTCGCCCTTGACGGCTCAGCCTTTTCCGCCGGCCTATACTACAACTTTTAAGCCGTCCCCAACTAAATCAGCACTACCAAGTTATTGGTGCTCATAGAGTTGTCATAACGCATAAGGGCGCAGGCGCTCATCACCATGCGCACACCTATGGTCGTTTCCGGATGCTCGGGATCCTCTTTCCAGTGGGAGGCACGCTCCGTGATGTCAAAGCGGCGGCAGTCGTCGCGGAAATGGAGAATAGCCTGGTCACGAAATAAGGACAGACGCACCTCCAGGTGATGGGGTTTTCCATCGTTAAAACCGTAAATCATGATGATGTTGCCCATCTCCTCTATATACATGCTCACCAGATAGGCTTTTTCCGCCTCCAGCCCCCGTTCTGCGCAGAAGATCTGGGCCTGCTCTGCCAGCGACCATACTTCCTCCTGCTGTTCCAGCGTGCGTACCAGGCGGTTTTCCGGCGGAACGCCAAAGCCTTCACTGACGTCCAGATAGGCCTCCATTCCCTTGTAGCGCTTGTCCCGGCGGAAGTAGAAGTACAGATTCACGCTTACAATCACCAGCATCTGGCTTACGGCAAAGGAGGCGAAAATTCCTTCTATGCCCCACAGCCACCCCATGACAAACGCACAGGTGACCAGCGACAGGAGTTCCTCTCCCAGGAAAATCCAGATGGCGGTCCGGTTGTGCCCTACTCCCTGCTCATAACAGCCCAGGCAACGGGACCAGGCCAACAGGGGCATGGCAACGGCAAGCCAGCGGACGGCATGGACCGCCAGCGGATAGGCCTCATCCAGCGGATTCAGATACAAGGACACCAGCGGGCTGGCCAGCAAAAACACCAGCATGCCCAGGAGTCCCATGATGATGATGCAGGAATACGCGCTCATACGCACCACGTCCATGAGGCCGCGACGGTCCTGCTCCCCGTAACTGATGCCGCTCAGAAGGAGCGTTGCCCCGGATATGCCGATAGCCACCGACAGCAGCAGCGTGGAAAGGTTGTTCTGCACGGAAAAAGCCGCCATGGCCGTAGCGCCGGCCGTCCCCATGACCAGGGTATTGAGGCTGATGATGGCCACGGAACGGGCCGCCACCCTTGCACCGGCCGGAAGCCCCGTACGGAAGATTTGCCCCGGACGGCTGCCGGGAATGTCGCGCGGGCGCAGGTGGAACAAGCGGTACTTTTTCAAAAAATAGGTAAGCAGCACCAGCATGCCCAGGAAATAGCTCACGGTGGTGGCCATGCCAATCCCCCACATGCCGCCGTGGAACACCTTGACATTCAGAATGTCGATAATGATGTCCGACACCCCCATGACTACGCTGCCCGCATGCACCAACTTGCGCTCCCCGTCTATCTGCAACACGGGAATGAGCGCGAGGAAGATCAGAAGGAACGGGGTTCCCAGGAATACGGCCTTCAGGTAATCCGTGGACATGTCGGCGATGACGCCCACCGACGGCGCCCCCATGATATGGGAGAAGGAACGCGGGAAAAGCAGTCCCGTAATGGAAAAAACAAGCGCCACGGCCAATGTAAAGAACATGGTGGCGGAAAACAGTCCGTTGGCCTTTTGGGGTTCTCCCCTGCCGATATAAACCGTGCACGGCTGCTGGAAGCCCACGGTAATCATGTATGAGAAGATGGAAAGCAGCACGAAGATGGGCGTCGCAATACCATGGGCGGCCATGGCGTCTTCCCCCAGGTAATGCCCCACGATAATACCGTCGATAACGCCGCAAACGGCATCGGCCAGTTCTGCATTGACCATAACCAGCATGGTCTCCAGAAACTGCTTCCGGCTAAGGGCGGGTATGTTGCTTAGCTTTTCCATCAATTTGTAAAGGTACGAATTATTTTTTTAAACCCGTGAATTTGCCTATCTTTACAACATAAAAACGCGTGTCTGTATGAATGGAGCCATCGTCACGGGCCTGCTCATTCCTTTCGCCGGAACGGCGCTGGGCAGTGCCTTTGTCTTTTTCCTGCGGCGGGAAATGCCGGCCCTGCTGCAAAAGGCGCTGCTGGGTTTTGCCTCGGGCGTCATGGTGGCGGCTTCGGTGTGGTCGCTGCTCATGCCGGGCATGGAGCTTGCCGGCGGCAGCGTGTGGCCGGTGCTGTGGGGTCTCATGGCAGGGTTCGCGTTCCTGCTCCTGATAGACTATCTCACCCCGCACCTGCATGCCTCCGGCGAGGAAGAAGGTCCGCACAGTTCCCTCAGCAAAACCGCCAAGCTGGCGCTGGCCGTTACCATCCACAACCTGCCGGAGGGCATGGCCGTGGGAATCGTCCTGGCCGGAGCCATGGCGGCAGACGGCGGCATGTCCGTAGCGGGGGCCCTGGCCTTGTCCCTGGGCATCGCCATCCAGAATGTGCCGGAGGGAGCCATCATCTCCATGCCGCTGCGAGCGGCCGGGAACAGCCGCTGGAAGGCCTTCTGGGTGGGGGCCGCGAGTGGCATCGTGGAGCCCATCGGCGGGGCGTTGGTGCTGCTGCTCGCATCGGCCGTAGTGCCCGCCATGCCTTACCTGCTGGCTTTTGCGGCCGGGGCCATGCTCTACGTAGTGGTGGAAGAACTCATTCCGGAGGCATCCGAGGGGGAACATTCCAACCTGGGCACCGTAGGCTTTGGCCTTGGATTCGCGCTCATGATGGTGCTGGATGTCTTGCTCGGCTAGTTTTATTTGCTTATCTTTGTCCTATTATCACATATAAACTATGTCAGAAACCAAATTCCGGGTCGAGACCGACCTTATCGGTGAACTTCAGGTTCCCATCGACGCATATTATGGCGTACAGACCCAACGGGCCCTTAACAACTACAAGATTTCCAATACGCGGATGTGCGACTATCCGGAGTACATCATTGCCATGGCCTATGTGAAAATGGCCGCGGCGGCCGCCAACGCGGAGCTGGGCGTGCTGGACCCCAAAATTGCCGATGCCATTGTGGCGGCCTGCAAGGAAATTGTCGCGGGCAAGCTGTGGGACCAGTTCCCGGTAGATATGATGCAGGGCGGCGCCGGCACCTCGGTGAACATGAACGCCAACGAGGTTATCGCCAACCGCGCTTTGGAACTCATGGGACATAAGAAGGGCGAGTATCAGTACTGCTCCCCCAATGACCATGTTAACTGCGCCCAGAGCACCAACGACGCCTACCCTACCGCTTTCCGTTACACTTTTGTGCGCATGAACAAGCACGTGGAGGAAGCGCTCCGGCAGCTGATTGCCGCCTTCCGCGCCAAGGGTGAAGCGTTCAAAGACATCATCAAGATGGGCCGTACCCAGCTGCAGGATGCCGTTCCCATGACCTCCGGCCAGGAATTCAACGCCTTTGCCAACAACCTGGAGGAGGAACTGGCCAACCTGGAGCGCAATGCGGTGCTCCTCAAAGAGATTAACATGGGCGGTACGGCTATCGGTACCGGCCTCAACGCCGTTCCCGGCTTTGCAGAGCTGTGCACCAAGAAGATGAGCGAGTTCACCGGAGACAGCTTCGAAAAGGCCCCGGACCTGGTAGAGGCCACGCCGGATACCGGCGCATACGTAAGCTATTCCGCCGCCCTCAAGCGCCTGGCCGTCAAGCTCTCCAAAACCTGTAACGACCTCCGCCTCATGGCTTCCGGTCCCCGCTGCGGCCTGCACGAGATTAACCTCCCGGCCATGGCGCCCGGCTCCTCCATCATGCCCGGCAAGGTGAACCCCGTGATTCCGGAAGTGACCAACCAGGTGTGCTTCAAGGTGATTGGCAACGACACCGCCGTGTGCTTTGCCGCAGAGGCCGGCCAGCTCCAGCTCAACGTAATGGAACCCGTGATTGTGGAGTGCATTCTGGAAAGCCAGACCTGGCTCATCAATGTAATGAACACCCTCCGCACCCTCTGCGTAGAAGGCATCACCGTCAATGCAGAGCACTGCCAGAAGATGGTCAAGAACTCCATTGGCATTGTCACCGCCCTGAACCCGTACATTGGCTACAAAGCCTCCACCAAGGTGGCCAAAGAAGCCCTGGAGACCGGTCGCAGCGTGTACGACCTTGTACTGGAAAAAGGCCTCATGACGCGTGAGAAACTGGACGAGGCCCTGGATCCCAAGGCCATGACCACCTCCCATGACTTTTTGAAATAGCCAGTGGCGGCTAATCCACTGAGCCACAACGTGTTATATAAAAATCCTCGTTCAGATTTTGAACGAGGATTTTCAGCAATGTGCTGATTGTTAATTACTTAGCGATCAGCTGAAATTATTCCGCCGGGGAGAAATCGTCCTTCCCTACGCCGCACACGGGGCAAACCCAGTCTGCGGGGATATCTTCGAAAGCGGTTCCGGGGGCGATGCCGCTGTCCGGATCACCTGCTGCGGGGTCATAGGTGTACCCGCAAATGTTGCATACGTACGTTTTCATATCCTTTGTATTGAGTTAAAATGGTGTTACAGGCCTATCGACTTGAAGAAATCGTTTCCCTTGTCATCTACCAGGATGAAGGCCGGGAAGTCCTCCACGGTGATTTTCCAGATGGCTTCCATGCCCAGCTCCGGATATTCTACGCACTCGATGCTGCGGATGCTGCTCTGGGAAAGCACGGCAGCCACGCCGCCAATCGTCCCTAAATAGAAGCCGCCATGCTTCTGGCAGGCATCCGTGACCACCTTGGAACGGTTGCCCTTGGCAATCATGACCAGCGAAGCGCCGTGGTCCTGGAATTCGTCCACGTACGGGTCCATGCGGTTGGCCGTGGTGGGGCCCATGGAGCCGCAGGGGTAGCCTTCGGGCGTTTTGGCCGGGCCGGCGTACAGGATGGGATGGTCCTTGAAGTACTGCGGCATGCCTTCACCGGCATCCAGGCGGGCCTTCAGCTTGGCGTGGGCAATGTCACGGGCCACAATGATGGTGCCCTTGAGGTTTACGCGCGTGCCCACGTTGTATTTGGTCAGTTCCGCACGCACGGCGTCAATGCCTTTATCCAGGTCGATCTCAATGCCCTTGGGGCCTTCGCCGGGCTTGCGGAATGCTTCCGGAATGAGCTCCGACGGGTTGGTGTCCAGTTTCTCGATCCAAACGCCGTCCGCATTGATCTTGGACTTGACGTTACGGTCCGCGCTGCAGCTAACACCCATGCCGATGGGACAGCTGGCACCGTGGCGGGGCAGACGGATGACACGGATGTCGTGGGCCAGGTACTTGCCGCCGAACTGGGCGCCCAGGCCAATCTTCTGCGCCTCCTTCAGGAGCTTTTCCTCCAGGTCGATGTCACGGAACGCGCGGCCGGTCTCATCCCCGGTGGTGGGCAGGGCATCGTAGAACTTGATGCTGGCCAGCTTCACGGTAAGGA
>CAMZCW010000062.1 GCA_947305045.1 uncultured Bacteroidales bacterium
AAAATGCTGGATATCGTGCGTTTCTGGGCTGCCAAAGGCGTGGACGGCTTCCGCTGCGACATGGTGGAGCTGGTGCCGCCGCAGTTCATGCAGTGGCTCATCGCCAGCATCAAAGCGGAGTTCCCTGAGGTCATTTTTGTGGCCGAAGTGTACGAGAAAGCCAAGTACCGCATGTATGTAGAAGAGGTAGGCTTTGACTACCTGTACGACAAATGCGGCCTGTACGACACGCTGCGGTCGGTGACCTGCTCCGGTGCGTCGGCCCGGGATATCTCGCATAACTGGCAGTTTCTGGGTCCTTTACAGCCGCATATGCTCAACTTCCTGGAGAATCATGACGAGCAGCGCGTGGCTTCGGACTTTTTCTGCGGCAGCGCCCGGGCCGGGTATGCTGCCCTTGCGGTGAGCGCCCTCCTCAACGACGCCCCCTTCATGCTGTACTTCGGACAGGAGGCAGGGGAGCGCGGTATGCAGCAGGAAGGCTTCAGCGGCCTGAACGGACGCACCTCCATCTTTGACTGGTGCACGGTGCCGGCGCTCAAAAACCCGGACGAAAGTGTCCTCAAGCGCTATCGCGAGGTGCTGGCGTTAGCCGGAAAGCCCGCCTTTTCGGAAGGCCGCACCTTCGACCTTTGTTACTGCCAGGACCCCGCCCGCTTTAACCCGGACCGCCATTTCGCCTGGCTCCGATCAGACGGCAAGGAAACCTACCTGCTTGTCTCCAACTTTGGCGAGGACTGCGACATCACCGTCCGCATCCCCCCGGAAGCACTTGACTATCTGGGAATTAAAGCCGTTCGCACGGTTTACAGTCTCACGGTGAACGCCCTTGACTTCACTGTTGTCCAAGTGCAATAACCCGTCATTCCCGGCTTGACCGGGCATCTCTTTTCAGCCGTAAAATGCAATCAATTCAATATGAATCACTTACACAAAATCGCCTATGCATAATCGCATAGGTGATTTTTGATAAATAGCTAATATTCAACTAGTTCCATTTCACGGAACATACAATCAAATCGGTCCTCCGGGCCTTCAGCATGTCAACGCGGTGAACCCCGGCGGCGGAATTCCGCGACGGTGATGGCGGTGGCGATGGCGGCGTTGAGGGATTCGGAGCCGGGGTCGCCGACGGGGAAGGGGGGGATGTAGAGGCGGTCGCTGACGCAGGCGGCGGTGGCGGCGGAAATACCGTTGGCCTCGTTGCCGATCACAATCACAGAAGGCCTTTCCACGCCGTTGGAGAGGCTTTTCCGGTACATATTCTCTCCGTCCAGGAAGGTGCCGTACACGTTGCCGCCAGCCTGCAAAACACGTTGGCAAAGAGCCGGGACATCCGTATAGTGGAACTTCACGCGGAAAATGGCGCCCATGGTGGCCTGTACAACCTTGGGATTAAAGACATCTACCGTATCCGGCGAAGCATATACTGCGTCGATGCCGAACCAGTCCGCAATGCGGAGTATAGTGCCCAGATTCCCCGGGTCCCGGATACCGTCCAGGGCCAGGAACAGGCCCGATGAAGGAAAAACACCCGACTCCAGGTCCGCCGGCCGCACCACTGTGGCAAGCACCGGAGAAGGGGAGGAGAGGCTGCTGATACGGGCCATGGCGGCCTCGCCAATCTCCTCTTTCCTGTACACTTTCTCTACTTTGAAAGCGGACTTCAAGGCCTCCTGGACCAGTTTTTCACCTTCTACCACAAAAAGTCCCTCACTTTCCCGGAATTTCTTCTGGGAGAGGGATTTGAGGAACTTGATTTCGGCATTGGTGATCATTCTCTTTTCAGATGCCCGATCAGGTCGGGCATGACGGGGTATTAGGCGGGCATGACGGCTAATACCCTAAGGTTTTAAGCATGGACTCCGCGGTCTGTTCTTCTGCGAAGATGCTGGTGACCAGGTTGCCTTCCTTGTCCCGGTCGATGAGGATGTGCTTGGGAGAAGGCATGAGGCAGTGCTTGATGCCTCCGTAGCCGGAAATGGCCTCCTGGTATGCACCGGTATGGAAAAAGCCGATATACAGGTTTTCCCGGCGGCTGCGGATGGTGGGCAGGAAGATGGCGTTGGCGTGATAGTCCGCATTGTAGAAATCCTGGCTGTCGCAGGTGAGACCGCCCAGGAACACCCGCTGGTATTCGTCGTTCCACTTGTTCACGGGAAGCAGGATAAAGCGCTGGTTCAGGCCCCAGGTGTCCGGCAGGCAGGTCATGAAAGAATTGTCTATCATGTACCACTTTTCGCGGTCGTTCTGCTGTTTGATGTCCAGGATTTTGAAAATGGTGGCACCGCTTTCTCCTACGGTGAAACTGCCGAATTCCGTGAAGATATCCGGCTCCGGCACGCCGTAAGAATTGCAGGTGACTTTAATCTGGTTGATGATTTCCTCCACCATGTATTCGTAGTCGAAATCCTGGGCCAGGGAAGTCTTGTTGGGCAGGCCGCCGCCTATGTTCAGGCTGTCCAGTTCCGGGCAGATGGCCTTGAGTTCACAATACACCTTGACGCACTTGGAAAGTTCGTTCCAGTAATAGGCCGTATCCCGGATACCCGTGTTGATGAAGAAATGCAGCATCTTGAGGTGGAAGTTGGGATACTTGGCCACGGTGTTCTGGTAGAACTTGAGGATGTCCGAGTAGCGGATACCCAGGCGGGAGGTATAGAAGTCGAAATTGGGTTCCTCCTCAGAGGCAATACGGATGCCCATCATGGTATCCTCCTCGATAAGGTCTGCCAGGTCTTCGAACTCGTTCTTGTTGTCCAGTACGGGAATGATGTTTTTCCAGCCCTCCTTGCGCAGGGCGGCGATGTTCTCGATGTACTGGGGGCGTTTGAAGCCGTTGCAAATGACATACAGTTTGTCTTTCTTCACGGAACCGTCCTTTTCCAGGGCCCGGATAAGGTCCAGGTCATAGGCCGACGAGGTTTCCAGGTGAATGTCGTTCTTGAGGGCCTCGTGCACCACAAAGGCGAACTGGGAACTCTTGGTGCAGTAGCTGTAGTGGTACTGCCCCCGGTAATCGGCCTTGGCCATGGCCACCTTGAACAGACGCTTGGCCCGCTGGATTTGCGACGAAATCTTGGGTAAGTACGTGAGCTTTAGCGGAGTACCGTACTTATCGATGATTTCCATCAGGTCAATGTCATTGAACATCAGGTTACCGTCCACCACCATGAATTCGTCCTGCGGGAAATCGAAGGTCTGGTCAATTAGGTCGATGTACTTGTTTTTCATCCCTCAATAACTGTATTAAAAAATCACGCAAATATAAGTAAAAAGTATTACTTTTGTAAGGATGAAACGGTGGAAAGTCATATTTCTTTGCATTTGTGCGGTTCTGGCAGGCGCATGCAGCGTCACCCGTTCGCTCAAAGACGGGGAATATCTCCTCCGGAAAAACCAGGTAAAGGTGGACGATCCCAGCTTCGACGCCGGCAGCCTCATGTCCTATATCGCCCAAAAACCCAATTCGTATCTGCTGGGCGTCAACCCGCTTCTGTCTGTGTACAACTGGGGCGGTGAAGGCAAAACCAAAATGGCCAGATTCGTGCAGAGCGTAGGGGTGGAGCCCGTGGTGTATGACCCTTCACTGGTGGAAAAAAGCATCAGCAGCATTGCCAATCACCTGCGTTATATCGGTTATTACGGTTCCCAGGTAGAAAGCCAGGTACAAGTAAAAGGCCGGAAGGTGTACGTGTTTTATTATGTCGCCCTGGGCAAACGCTACACCATCAGCGCCATTGACTATGTTCTCCCGGAATACGGCACCATCAGGCAGGAATTCATGGAAGACCTTCCCCACAGCATAGTAGCAGCAGGGGACTACCTGTCCGAAGAACAACTGGAAAAGGAAGCGGAACGCAGCGCCCTGATGTACCGCAACATCGGCTATTACGGCCTTACCAAAAGCTATTATCTCTTTGACGCGGATACCCTTGCGCACGACGGCACGGCCCGCCTGACCTACAGCCTCCGCGACTACGCCCTGGGAGACCCTGTTTCCACCGCCAGGCCGCACCAGAAATTCACGCTGGCGAAGGTGGATATCTCCCATCCGGAAAAACTGAAAATCCGCCGCCGCACGCTGGAGAACATGAACACCCTGCGCCCCGGCCAGCTGTACAGCGAACAGGAAGTGAACACCACCTATACCCGTCTGGCCAACCTGGGCATGCTTTCCGGTGTAAACGTCAGTATTAGCCCCGCAACAGATAAAACCGTAAACGCGGACATCACCCTGCGAAACTCCCGTCTGCAGGCCATCAAGGCAGACCTGGAAGGTTCCTTCAACTCCACGGGGCTGTTCGGTATCTCACCGCAAATCAACTACTACCACAAAAACATTTTCCACGGAGGAGAGCGCTTGAACGTGGGTGTCAAGGGCAACTTCCAGTTCAAACCGGGGTCCAACGCCTATTCCACGGAAGTAGGTGTTACCACCTCCATCCGTTTTCCGCAGTTCCTGGGCCTGCCCAACCGGGTGTTCAAAGGCAGCTACCTCCCCACAACAGACGTTTCCCTGGCCTTTACGTACCAGGACCGGCCGGAATTCCGCCGTACCCTCATCTCCACGGCATTTACCTATAACGGCCGCGTCGGACAAAGCTTTTTCTACCAGTTCTCCCTGTTCCGGCTCAACATTGCCCGCCTGTTCAATATCCAGCAGGATTTCCTGGCCAAGATCATCAAGGCCAATCCCTTCATCATGAACGCCTACATGGGCCGATTCGACCACGGCATCAGCGGCACCGTGTACTATACCACCAACGCTTCGGCAGTGCCCCTTACGCCCTATCACTACGTGCGTTTCAGTTTGGACACTTCCGGCAACCTGCTCAGCCTGTTCAACAAGGCCATGCCCGTGAACGAAGACGGAGAGCACACCATCTGGTCCACGCCTTATGCCCAATATGTGCGCGCAGAGCTCAATCTGGGCAAGACCTTCCGCTTTGGCGGAGACAATGAGCACGCCATTGCCCTGCACCTGATGGCCGGTGCCGGCTACGGCTATGGCAACTCCACCACCATGCCGGTAGAAAAACAGTTCTATTGCGGCGGCTCATCGTCCATGCGCGGCTGGCAGGCCCGTACCCTTGGGCCGGGCAACTCCCAACTGATTACCCTCTTCTCCATTCCCACGCAGATTGGCGAAATGAAACTGGAAGCCAACGTAGAATACCGTTTCCCCATTGTCTGGAAGCTGGAAGGGGCGCTTTTTGCCGATGCCGGCAACATCTGGAACCTTCCCCATCCGGGCCTGGAAGAGGACGAAGATGACAAGATGGGACTCTTTGACATCAAGAACTTCGCGGGTTCTATCGGCCTGGACTGGGGACTGGGCATTCGCGTAAACCTGGGCTTCCTCCTCATTCGAGTCGATGCCGGCCTCCGTCTGCACGACCCTGCCCGCTCCGCCGGCAACCGCTGGGTGCCCGTCAAAGAATGGTTCCCCAAGAACTACGCCATCCATTTTGGTGTAGGTTACCCGTTTTAGCGGGCCCCCGGCGCTCTCCGAGAGCTATCACTTTATTCAAGCTTTGGGATAGTATTTGGGCCAACAGGCCTCAAGGTAGGCGCGGAGGGCGTTTTCGTGCTTGTTGGGCTGCGGCTCGTAGAATACGGTGCCGCGGAGTGCATCCGGCATAAATTCCATATCGGCAAAATGCCCGGGATAGTCGTGGGCATATTTATAGCCGTCGCTGTAGCCCAGTTCTTCCATGAGTTTGGTGGGAGCATTGCGGATGGCGAGGGGAACCGGCAGATTGCCCGTTTCCCGCACCTTGGCCAAGGCATTCTCCAAGGCCATATAGGAGCCGTTGCTCTTGGGCGATGACGCCAGATAGACCGTCGTCTCCGCCAACGGAATCCGCCCCTCCGGCATACCAATCTTACTGACCACCTCAAAGCAGGCATTGGCCAGCAGCAGCGCGTTGGGATTCGCGAGCCCCACGTCCTCTGAGGCGCTCAGGCACAGCCTCCGGGCAATGAACAGCGGATCCTCGCCGCCGTCAATCATGCGTGCCAGATAGTAAATAGCCGCATTGGGGTCACTACCGCGGATACTCTTGATGAAGGCCGATATAATATCGTAATGCATCTCGCCATCCTTGTCGTAGATGGCCATGTTCTCCTGCACGGAAGCCGTGACAGAGGCATTGTCAATGACGATAGGGGACTGCCCGCTCAAGGCATCCACCACCAGTTCCAGCACGTTGAGCAACTTGCGGGCATCGCCCCCGCTGTAGCGCATAAGCGCCTCACTTTCATGTACTTGGATATCTTTCTCCCGGAGCAGGACATCCTCCTTGAGCGCACGGTCCAGCAGCGTCTGTAAATCACGCTTTTCCAGCGACTTAAGCACAAAAACCTGGCAACGGGAGAGCAGGGGGGTAATCACCTCGAAGGAAGGGTTCTCCGTAGTGGCGCCAATCAGGACGATGGTGCCGTTTTCCACCGCCCCCAGCAGGGCATCCTGCTGCGCTTTGTTGAAGCGGTGTATTTCGTCAATGAAAAGAATGGGCGCGCCCTTTTGCTGAAAGAGGGAATTTCCCCGCGCCTTGTCAAAAACCTCCCGGACATCCTTGACGCCCGCCGTTACCGCCGACAGCGTGTAAAAATCGCGGTCCAGCGTTTCTGCAATGATATGGGCCAGCGTGGTTTTTCCTACGCCGGGAGGCCCCCAGAGGATGAACGAACTCAGGTTACCGCTCTCGATCATTTTCCTCAGGATACAACCTTCTCCCACCAGGTGGCGCTGTCCCACATACTGGGCCAGCGTGCGGGGACGCATGCGCTCGGGAAGGGGAGGGAGCAGGGTAGAGGAGGCACTCATACGTCAAATGGTTTTACCAAAGACACGACGACGGCGTTTGAACTCCTTCCGGTACATGTTCCAGAGGTTCTGTACGGAAGTGTTGCTTTCCATTTCCGCATTGGACTCCCCGTATTTGAAACCACCCTCAATCATTTTGGGAATTAAATCGTTGAAAAGCATGGCATGGACGCCCCGGTTCCGGTATTCCGGATCCACGGCGATGAGCATAAACTCCACGGCCTCTTCGTGCTTGAGATACATCGATTTAAAGATGTGCCACCACCCCAGCGGGAGCAGGTATCCCTTGCCCTTTTTCACGGCATGGGCAATGGAGGGCATATTGATGGCCATGGCTACCAGTTTGCCTTCTGCATCTTCCACCAGGGTAATGTATCGCATGTCCAATACGCCCAGGAAGGTGTCCACATACTGGTCAATCACTTCTTTGGGAAGAACCGAGAAGTCGAACAGTTTGGAATAGGTCCGGTTCACCAAATCAAAGAGTTTGCGGCCGTATTGCTCTTTTTTGACCTCCCGCTTGGTAATCTTGCGTACATGCAGGTTGTAGCGCTCAGAGACGATTTTAGCGGCCTTTACCACCTTTTCCGGTACCTGGTCCGGCACGTAGACGCGGTATTCCAGCCAGTCGTTGATTTTTTCCATGCCCAGCGCCTCAAAATGCGCCCCGTAATAGGGATAGTTGTATTTGAGCATGAAGGAGGAAATGTCGTCAAAGCCTTCTACCACGCAGCCTTCGTTGTCAAAGTCCGTAAAACCCAGGGGACCGGCGACTGTAGTCATGCCGTTTTCTTTTCCAAAAGCAATGACAGCTTCCACCAGGGCCTTGGAAACTTCCTTGTCGTCAATAAAATCCGCCCAGCCAAAACGGACCTCTGCGTGATTCCAGTCCCGGTTGGCAATTTGATTGATGATGGCGGCAATACGCCCCACCACTTTGCCGTCCCGGTATGCCAGGAACAAACGGGAGAGGGAATACTTGCCCATTGCGTTCTGCTGCGGATCCAGGGTGGCCATCTCATCTGCAAAGATATTGGGAACGTAGTAGGGGCAATCCTTATAGAGCTGCAAGGGGAACTTCACAAAGGTTTTGAGGTCCTCCTTGCTGACAACCGTTTTTACGACGACAGACATGAATGTAGGGTTTATTCCAGCCTACAAATATAACCATTTTTTACCATAAAAAAAACGCAGTGCCTTGAAAAGACACTGCGTAAAAGTAGGGGAGAGGGAACTTTCCTTATGCTGCAGGAGAAAGGATGAAGCTGACCTTGCCAGTATACGTTTTACCGGTCTTGGTGGTTAACTCGGTGTCCAGTGTGAGCATAATCTGGTTAGCGCCCAGACCCGGATTGAGGTCGAATTTGCCAGTGGCTTTACCGGAAAGGACTTCCACGCCATTGGAACCGTTCAGTTCATAAGAGAGTGTGCCGTTCTCGGAAAGGGCAAGGGAACCGGCCACGGGATCCTTGCCGGTAAAGGCAATCTCGATGGTCTTGGACATGGTGAAGTTGATTTCGCTCACCACATAACCGGCAAAATCCTCATCCTTGAGGTCTACATTGGCCTTCTCTTCCAGTTCTTTCAGGATGGCAGGAATGTCGCAGCCGTTCTTGACAACGCCTACGGCCGACTTGCCGTCAAAGGTCACGGAAATATCGGTTTTGTCTACCTTCCACGCGCGGGCAATGGTGGTGTAGAAGTCATTTGCGGGATATTTCTCCGCCTCCTCATAATTTAAAATAATGCTGTCCTCGGAGGTTTGGATGGTAATTTGACCGCCAATGACGGTAACGGTGGCAGCAAATTCACCACTCAGGGTGTACACATTGTTGTTTACAGTATAGGTACCATGCTTATACGAAATCTTGGTATCTGCATCGGTCTTAACTGCAGAAGGACTCTTTACAAAGTCCCGATGGCAAAGAATGTAACGGCCACTCTCGGTGAACTCGATGGACTTGAGACCGGGATTTTGATCAGAATCGAGCAGTTCCAACTTTTTGGCCTGAGCTGTAAACTGGGCGGCAGGGAGAACAACCTCTTTGGTATCGCCCCCTTTGTTGCAGGAAGCGGAGAGCACAAGTGCTGCGGCCGCTGCGCAGAAAAGAAGTACTTTTTTCATGGTTATAAATTTATTTAACTACTTGATTTCCAATTAGAAAATACGAATATAGATGTTCACCTTAACCACGGGAAGAACAGGGATCTTGCTAAAGGTGTCGATGATGCCTTTGTCCTTGTTGTCAAGCATAGCGCTGGTGAATACCACCGGTTTTCCTTCTGCCGAGAGCGTATAGTCATAGGACTGGATTTTGGGATTGCCGGCATACACAACGCCCAGGTCTACCGTGGTGCTGACACGTTTGTCTGAACGGATGCCGCGGCCGAAACCGATGCCTAAGTAAGGACGGACCGTCCAGTAGGACATATCCGCTTTGATGTGTCCCTGGGCATCCGAAGAAATACGGGTCTGGGGATTATTCTCGTTGAGCTGAATGTAATAGCTGGCATATTCGTCCTGCTTGAGCACTTTGGAAGCGTCTACATCTACAGCAAGGAGTTTAGGATCAGCGATATACAAACCCACGGTGAAGTGGAACGAGGTGTTTTTGCCCGGGAAAATATCGAGCAGGAGATTTCCGCTCAAAGAATTGAGGGAAGCTACGGCCGAAATGTTGTTACGGAGCTGACGCGTATTCCCGTTAATGTCAATGGTCTCCGGAATGGCTTTGATGGAGGAACCGTTAATGGGAATATACGGAAGCATCATGGCAATACCGGCATGGAGTTGCAAGTACGGGGTAATGGTTGTGATGGCTTCAGCACCGATACCGTCAAAACCGATGGTAGGAGCAACTGCTAAATGGTTAAAAATTTGCTTGTCTTCCTGGGCGCGAACGCTGAAAACCGAGATGGCCAGCAGCGAAGCAAGAATGGCGAAAGTTTTTTTCATAGGACCAATATTAATTTGTATAACTGTGCAAAAATAAGAAAAAAATCGCATAAATCCCGTGCTCGGCATCAAAATATGCAAAATTCTCGATTCTTAGCGCGCAAAATCCTCACATTGTTTTGTTACACAATTTATATTATGTTAACTTGCGGATATAAAAAGTTTCCCCTACCTTTGCATTACAATTAAAAAATATGTCCAAGAAAAGAATCGATCTGCTGCTGGAAAACGTGACCATCGAATCGGTGGCTGCGGAAGGCAAAGCGCTCACGCACGTGGACGGCATGGTGGTCTTTGTAGATTTCGCCGTTCCCGGAGACGTTGTGGATATCCAGGTATATAAAAAGAAGAAAAATTACATGGAAGGCTTCATCAAACGCATTGTGAAGCCCTCAGAACACCGTCTGAAGCCTTTTTGCCAGCATTTTGGCATCTGCGGCGGTTGCCGCTGGCAGCCCTTGCCCTATTCCATGCAGCTGGAAGCCAAACGCCAGCAAGTGGAAGACCAATTGGTGCGTATTGGCCACCTGGAAGTGCCGGAAATCAGGCCCACACTCCCCTCTGAACGCATTCAATATTATCGTAACAAGCTGGAATTCAGCGCCTCCAACAAGCGTTGGCTGCTAAAAAGCGAGAATCCGGAACTGCAGGAACCCGGCCTGGGGTTCCATGTGGGCAAGTTCTTTGACAAAGTCCTGGACATACAGGAGTGCCATCTGCAGCCGGAACCAAGTAATGCTATTCGCTTGTTTATCAAGCAGTTCTGCATAGATAACGGCTATGAATTCTACAACATCCGGGAAAATCACGGTTTTTTCCGCAACATGTTCGTCCGCACCACGGAAAAAGGCGAAGTCATGCTTATCCTGGTCTTTGCGCGCGAGGATGAGCCCCGCAGAAAAGCCCTTCTGGATGCCCTACTTGCCCGTTTTCCACAAATCAGCAGCCTCTACTACGTCATCAACGAGAAACTCAACGACTCCATTTCCGACCAATCCCCTGTCCTGTATTACGGAAACGAGGCCATTTATGAGGAAATGGAAGGCCTGCGCTTTAAAATCGGCCCCAAATCCTTCTACCAGACCAATTCCCTGCAGGCGTACCGCCTGTATAGCGTAGCGCGCGAATTTGCCGCCCTGACGGGGAATGAGGTGGTATATGACCTTTACACCGGCACCGGCACCATTGCCCAGTTCGTGAGCCGGAAAGCCGCCCAAGTGGTCGGGATTGAGTATGTTCCGGAGGCCATCGAGGACGCGAAGTTCAACGCGGCGGCCAACGGCATCTCCAATTGCACGTTCTTTGCCGGCGACATGAAGGATGTCCTGAACGAGAAATTTATCCAAAAGCACGGAAAACCGGATGTCGTTATCCTGGATCCGCCGCGGGCGGGTATTCATCCGGATGTGGCCGATGTCATTCTCAAAGCCGCCCCGCAGCGCATGGTCTATGTCAGTTGCAATCCGGCCTC
>CAMZCW010000063.1 GCA_947305045.1 uncultured Bacteroidales bacterium
GGTTCTTATCCGCAGTAAAAATTTTTGCGTTTTTGATAATCTTGTCTGCTTTCATAGTTATGCTTTTATTTAGTGTTTTACGAATTTCAAAATTAGCAGACCCGCTTGGAGGAGCCGTTTCCAAGGCGCCGGGCCCAGGACATCATCAGGTCTTCCCGCCTTCCGAACAGGTCTTTTTGCATGCCGATGGTATCGTCAAAGACCATTGTCCGGCGGTCCTCCCCGGAGAACTGCTTCCACTCGTACTTGCCGGTGGAAGGGTTGCCTGTCCGGGCAAAGTTCGCCCACATCTCCTTGACGACATGGCGGAACTCGCAGTCTTCGGTGCTAACAATCTCTCCGCTTCCCATCGGATCCGCCAAGGGATTGTCGAACAGATACGGAAGCTCGGCCGCGTGTATTGCGCCAAGATAAGGGGTAGTCACCGGCTTTCTGACGAAATACATGTATGTGTTGCCGCCGGCGGCAGCGTGCCTGATGGCCATATCGGTATTGCCTGCGCGGAAGTTGATGTCGTTGCAGTATTGCTCCAGCTTTTTCAGTTCGCTTTCGCCGGCCATCGTAGCCATGAACTTGTCGTACATAGCCTTTTCCTGGTCGTTCAGCAGCGCACGATCCCGCTTCGCAATCCACCTCAGCGTATCCGCAAAGCCTTCTTCGCCTCCCTCGGACGGAACGAAGTACCGGATTTCGTCCTGGTTGGACCCAAGCATCAGATCAATCTTGGCTCGCTTCTCGTCTCCCCACATCTCGTACAGGACCGCCCGGTCCTCCGGCAGCGTAACGCCGTCCAGGAGCGGGAAGTTGGCCGCACCCAGAAGGCTGTTCTTGTCAATGACAACCGCCTTCTGATAGGCCTCTACAAGTTCCTCGGTGGTGAGGGCCATGAGCTGGTCCATGGTCTGGCAGCCCGCGGCTGTAAGGAAGTTTTGCGTGACGTGGATGCCGTGCTCCATGGTGTCGGTGTAGGCAATGTTGGCGCTCTGGGCGATGCACCGCCGGAAGAGCCCCTCGCTTCCGTCGATGAGCGGGAGGAACGTGACGCTGGCCGAGCCTGCCGACTCGCCAAAAATGGTCACGTTGTCCGGATCGCCGCCAAAGCCGGCGATGTTTTTCTGTATCCACCTGAGGGCCTCAAGCTGGTCCAGCAGGCCCAGGTTGCCGGCCTCCTTGAAGTGCTCTCCGCCGGGGACCCGCTCGAAGTTCATGAAGCCCATGAAGCCCAGCCGGTAGTCGATGGACACGAACAGGATGTCGGGACACTGCTTGGCAATATGGCTAAGGTCATACAGGGGCGACGCCTGGGATTCGGCGCAGAACCCGCCGCCGTGAATCCACACCATGACCGGCTTCTGGCCGCCTGTGCAGCGGGTATTGCAATAGATGTTGAGCACGAGGCAGTCCTCGCCGAACTCCGCCGTTCCTTCCGAGTCGTTCGAGGGGCCGATGGGAACGTGGCCAGGCTTGGTGGCATCGTATACCCCGTCATCGTCTGCGGCAGGAAGCGCCTTCTTCCAGCGAAGCTTCCCCACCGGCTGCGTTGCATAAGGGATGCCCTTCCAGATAATCAGTTCATCGGTCTCCTTGCCCACAAAAGTGCCGTTGTTGCACTTGACGGACGTTGCTTCTTCTATTGGCTTGTGCATCGCTATGTGTGTTTAGTTTATCTACAAATGTAGAAAAATAATGCCGAAAAAGCAAAACCGAGAGCCCGGGATGGGGCCCGTGCAGCATAGATTTCCGAAAAGACAACTGTCCAATACGTGGTCTCGTCCTTAAAAAGGCTGAAGAACAAGGACGAGAGGGCCAAAATGACCGTCTCGTCCTTAAAATCAGGCCCCAATGAGGATGAGACCTCTCTGGCGCACAACCAACAGCTACTTGCGTGCAGCGACGATATCAATCAGGTAGCCGGGCGTGAAGAACTTGTCCATGAACTGGTAGTAGCCGAGCAAAGGGAGGACAGCCTTGTACTGGCTGGCCAGCAGGTCTTTCTTGATACGTATGTCCCCCGGGCCGGCTATGTCCAGGACGTTCCGGTCCTGGGCCGAGTAGGCCTTCCATTCCACCTTGTCCGTGGACGGATTGCCGCAGCGGGCGAAATTGGTCCACATCTGCTGAACGCTTGTGAAGATCTCGTCGGAGTTGTTGGTGCCGTTGAAAGTGCTGCTCGCCCCAAAGCCGCGAGCGTCGAACACGAACATGAGTTCCACGGAATGGGCCGCGCCAACCTCCGCATTGCTGCTCGGGTAGGACCAGTAGTAAGAGAACGTCTTGTTGAAGGCGCTCTGCACGCCCAGCTGCTGGAGCATAGGAACCCTGAACATGAGCTCATTGATGAACTCCGTCTCCACAAGTCCCGGCTCCTGGATGCGGCATACCCGCTTAAATTCCTCGTAGTACTTCTTATCCTCTTCCTTCAGGTAGGGAACTGCATCGCCTGCGGCGCGCTGGGCGTATAGCTTTTGCTCTTCCATGCTCAACATCGGACCCTCACCCATAAACAGCCTCATCTCGTCGGCCGTGCTGCCCGCCAGGATGGAGATGTGCTTTGCATAGCCTTTCTTATACAGCTCGATGGGCGCCTCGGGGAGCACCTCGGTCCCGTAGTACGGACAGGACGTGAATTTGCCGACCGCGTTGACATACGCCTCCTGGAGCTTCTCTTCGCTAAGGGCCATAATCTCGTCCATGGTCTTGCAACCGGTGTATTCGAGCAGCGCCTTGGTTTTGCCCTGCGCAGCTTCGCAGCCCACCGGGAAGGCCAGGGTGGTCGAGCCGCTCTGGGCGATGACCTTCTGGAAATACCGGTTCGCCTCCTTCATGACCGGCAGGATGGAGACGGAGCCGCCGCCGGCGCTTTGCCCGAAGATGGTCACGTTGCCGGGGTCACCGCCGAAAGCGGCAATGTTTTCGTGCACCCACCGGAGCGCCATCGCCTGGTCCAGCAGGCCGTTGCAGGGGGCCGTCTTGAAGTTTTCGCCGCCGGGCACCGAGGAGAAGTCCATGAAACCGTACATGTTCAGGCGGTAGTTGATATTCACCATGATAATATCACTTTGCGCCTGGACCAGGTTGGCTCCGCTGTAGGAAATCTGCGAGCCCGAGCCCATCACGTACGCACCGCCGTGAATCCAAACCATCACCGGTTTCTTCGGAGTCTTGTCGTCCTCGTTGAGCCAGATATTCAGGAAGAGGCAGTCCTCGGACATCTGCTTCTGGATGCAGTCCGGGTAGCCCAGGGAGCCGTAAGCACCCTTTCCGTAGTACTTGGCCTCGAAGACTTTGTCGCAGGCATCCACGTACTCCGGCGCCTTGAAGCGGCGAGCACCCACGGGCGCCTTCGCGTAGGGGATACCCAGCCACGATGCAACCCCGTGATTCTCGGTGCCCACAAAAGTGCCGTTCACGCACTTCACGGCATGGGCCTTGTCGTAGTCTCCTGTGATTTCGCTGTTCAAGCAATCATACTGCTCTAAAATCATTAAATCCTTGAATTCCCTTTTCATATCTGTGTCCGTTTAAATGTTTTAATTCATCTTCTTTCCGCAGAAGTAAACATCCTGCGGCAGGTTGTGGCTGAAGCCTTCGTGCTCCGCGGTAAGAAGATCGTTCTCGAACACCAGGAAGTCCGCGTCCTTGCCGGCCTCGATGGAACCCTTCCGGTCCTCGATGCCCAGCTGGACGGCTCCGTTGATCGTATATCCCAGAAGCATTTCTTCGATGTTCATCCGTTCGTTGAGCGGAGCAAGCACCGCGGGCGTTATTTTGAATGCGTAGTTCTTGGTCTTTTGGGTGTTCTGCCGCGTCATTCCGACTTCCATGCCGAGGTAGGGGTTCCAGGAGGTGAAATCCAGGAAGGCAATCGTGTCGCTCGACCAGGTCACCAGAGCGCCGGTGTCCCACACCGTTTTGCAGCGATACATCTTCAAGGCGCGCTCCTTGCCCAGCAAAGGCATCAGGGGCTCGGGATTGTCGGCGTGCCATTGCGGCGTATAATTGGCGAAGACGCCCAGTTTGGCAAAACGGTCCAGATCCGCGTCGTGCTGGGTGATCAGATGGGCGCAGGTCACCTTCACCCGGTAGGCGTCGCCCAGTTCTTTTTTGACCATTTCTACGGCATCCAGGGCCACGCGGGACGCAGCCTCGCCGCCACAATGCAGGTGCAAGTCCAGTCCTGCCTCGTTGAGCTTGAAAAGGAGATCTGCAAGCTCGTCCTTATTGAAGGCCGTAACGCCGGTGGTTCCGGTGTCCTGATAAGGCGTAACCTGAGCCGCGGTATGGATGGTCTGTGTGCCGTCCATGAAAATTTTCATGGTATGGATCTTCAGGTGCTCCGAATTGTACTCCTGCCGGAAACGCTTCAGTTCCCGTAAGCCTTCCTCCGCCTCCCAATGCGCCGCGATCACATAGCATCCATCGATATAAACCGGCAGTTTTCCCTGCAAGTCCAGATCAAGCAGACGCTTGTAAACCCGCTCGTGGAATTCGGGATAGCCCGGGATGCCGGAATCAAAGACACAGCCCACGCCCACCGATACGGAATAATCAATCCACCGCTGAAGCGCCGCGTCAATCTGCTCATCGGTCAAATCCATGGCGCTGTCGAGCACGATCGGAATTTCCGCCGACCCTTCAAATACATTTCCGGTGATATGTCCATCCTTGCGGACATAGTAGCTCAAGCCCGGCACGGGATCCGGGGTGTCGTCCGTAATGCCGTGCCGCTCAAGGATCTTGCTGTTCACCCAGATGCTGTGTCCCTCCGCTTCCTGAATCTGGAGCTCGCCATCGGGACAGAGTGCATCGAGATCTTCTTTTGTGACTTCTTCCCCCTCGTACAGGTACTTTCTGTCGAACAAGAATCTGTAACGTTTCTCGCCGGGGTGCTTTGCAATATAGTTGGCCATACTGTCCAGAAGCCCCTGCTTGCCCCGGCACAAAATCTGTTCGCCGATCTCCGCATATTCGAATCCGACGGGCAGGGTCACGTGCACATGGCTGTCGATGATGCCGGGCATGATGAACTTGCCGCCCAGGTCCGTCACCTCGCCTTCGTAGGCCTGCAGGCCGGCTTCGTCGCCCACATAGATGAATTTGCCGTCCTTGACGGCCAAGGCCGTGGCAAGGGGACGCTTGCTGTCCGACGTGAAGATTTTAGCGTTTTTGATGATTTTGTCTGCTTTCATGGTCGTATTTCTTTATTTTGTTCTTTATTTTGTTCTTTCATTTCTGCCTGGGCAGCCGGAGAGGAAGCGCCCCCGGCAGGATCTTGAGGTGGAACCGGGACCCGGGAAGCTGTTCTCCGTCGATGTAAATGTCAATGAGGTCTTTACTGCTGATGGTCACTTCGCGGGCCTGCCGATAGAGGACTTTGTTCCCGCCGGCCCGGCTGCCGATATGCGTTCCGCTCCGGTAGCGGGGGAACAGCATCAGGAGCCGCAGAAGGCTCATGGCCCGGAAGTAGCACACGTCCATGAGGCCGTCGTCCAGCTTCGCATCCGGCGCACAGTTGAACTCGCCGCCCACGCGCCGCCCGTTGGCAACCGTGCACAGCACCATGCGGCCGCGGGCAATCGGCTTGCCGTCCACCGAGACCTTGATGCGGTTGAAGCGGCTGGTAAGGAAGGCGTTGATCACCCCGCGTGTATAGGCCTGGTGGGCCGACTTCCCTTCGGCAACCAGTTCGTTGGCACGGGAAGCGACGGTGGAGTTGAAGCCCAGGTTGCAGACATTGAGGCAGAAACTGTCGTTCACCTGGATAATGTCTGTCGGGGTTACGGTGCCGTCCAGCATGTCCTTGATACTCTTGAAGTCGCGCCCGGGGAAGTTGACGATGATGTCCTGCGTGGCGCCGCCGAAATAAAGGATGGCCATCGTCTTGTTGGCGCAAAGCAGGGCCGCTTCCTCACTGGAAGTGGCATAGCCGACCAGCCCGGAAGCCACGCCGTTGATGATGCCGTTGCCGCCGCAGGCCACAAAACAGACCTCTTCCTCCGGATGCAAATCACAGTAGAGGCGGACATAACGGGTGGCGTCTCCCTCTCCCAGCGTAGTATAGACCACATACGCGTGCGGAATTTCCTTCAACTGGGCATAGAAATCCTTGTAGTGCGGGGTTTTATCGGCCCGGCCGTTTATGATATAGATGTATTTCATAGGCTCAGACTCATTATCGTTATGTCATCACTTTGCGGATGGCCGGCCGTGAATGATTTCACGGACTGGTAGAGGTGCTCCACCACGGATTTCTCATCCGCATCGGCTTCAATCTGCCCGATGCTGCCGATTAGCCTTTCCTCTCCGTACAGTTCCAATCTGTCATTTTCCGCCTCCGTCACCCCGTCGGTATAGGCTACAATGCGGGTACCCGGCTCAAGGTCAATCTGTTCGTCCTCATAAATGATATCTTCCATGAGGCCGGCCGCCAGGTTGCTCTTGACCGGGAGAAAAAAGGGCTTGCCGCCGGACGGGACAATGACAGGCGGGTTGTGACCGGCGTTGCAGTAGTCCATGCGCCCGGTTTTCAAATTCACACGGCCGATGAAAAGGGTGACAAACATGTCGCTGCTGTTGGAGTCGGCAATGCTGTTGTTGATGCGGCTCATCGACTCATTCAGCGGCAAGTCCAAGGTGGCCACAAAATGGAGCATGGCACGGGTAATGGACATTACCAGCGAGGCCGGAACGCCTTTGCCGCTGACATCGCCCACGGCAAAATGGAGCACGTCGCCCTTGCAGATAAAATCGTACAGGTCTCCTCCCACCTCCTTGGCGGGCATGAGCAGCGCATGAAGCTGCGGCGGGAAATGGGTGTTCAGCATGCCCATCTGAATCGTCCGGGCCACGTTGAGCTCCGATTCCATGCGTTCGTTGTCGCTCCGGGTGGTTTTCAACTCGCCGATATAATCGGAAATGGAGTTCTGCATATAGACAAAACTGTTCCTCAGGCGCAGCATCTCGTCCTTGCTGGTGATTTCGGGCAACTGTGCCTTGAAATTTCCCTTGCCCATATTCAGGGCCGACACCGAAAGCTCCGTAATGGGGCGCGTCATCCGGCGGATTTCCTTCCGGCACAGGAAATAGAGGACCGCCAGCGCCACCAGGCCCACAATCACCAGATTCAGGCCCAGCGCCAAGGTGACGGAAACATCCGTAGCATGGGTAATGGCATAATGGACAGTAAGCCCGATTGCCAGGAACGAGACGAAGAAAACGACGGCTGCTATGCCGATAATTCTCCAGCTCAATCTGTTTGAGAATGATTTGTTGTTCATGTTCTTGTTTTCACGGTTGGTACACAAACGGGCTTTCGATGACGGGGCCCTCTTTTCCGCCGATGGTGACTTTGCCGATGCGTTTATAATCGGTTCCGCCGCCGATGCAGTGTGTATCTTCTCCCATGGAAGTCTTTTCGGCCGTTACCTTCGTCACTCCGTCCGTGATGGTGATATCACCGACGCTTGACTGCTCGCTGGTTCCAATCCCGGCAGCGTCGGAACCGCCTTTGGTATATACCGTACCGCCGCTTATCAGGATGTTTCCGCACACGGCGTTGTCATTGCCGGAGCCGATGCCGGCGGCGAACGTATTGCCGTCACCGGCGGCCTCCGCCGTAACCGTGCCGCCGCTGATGGTAATGTTTCCGCAGACGGAGGGGTCAAAGCTTGTTTCAAGTTTTATGTCGCAGCCGGCGCCGCTGCCAATACAGGCGGCATTTGTCCCTCCGTGGGCCGTGACCGTACCTCCGCTGATGGTAATGTTGCCGCATATTGACTCGTAGGATGAGCCGATGCCGGCAGACAAATCCCCGGCTTCGGCCACCACGTTCCCTCCGCTGATGGTGATATCCCCGCATCGGGAACGCTTGCGCCCGGTGCCGATACCTGCGGCAGAGTCACTGTTGTAAGGCACCGCCGTAACAAAGCCGCCGCTGATGGTGATGCTGCCGCACTCCGACAGGCCGCCAGCGCCGATTGCGGCGCTGTTCATACCGGAGACAGCACGGATGGTACCCTCCAGGATTTCAATGTTGCCACAGTTTATTTGCTCATAATTCGCACCGCCTATTCCGGCCCCCCGTCCGCTACTGCCTGCTTCCAGTTTGCCGTTCCCTTTAATGCGGAGCGTCTTGCCTTCGGGCACAAAGATGCCGGGATAATTCTCATGGAAGCCCCTGACAATATTGGATGCCACCAATACGATGGTTGCGTCCCCTGTCGCCGTAATGCCGGCCCACTTGTAAGCCTCGTTGTTTTCTCCGTAAATCACTGCGTTTTTCAGCGTGACAACGGCCCCGTCGGCTATGGTAATTTTATAGTTGCCTCCGAGGATTCCCGAAAGCGTTTCGCCGTCTTTTGCCTCATAATCGGCCGTAAGTTTGGCAAGGTCCACCACCTTGACGGCGCTTTCCTTGTTGCAAGACAGCGCCGGAAGCATGGCGAAAACGATGGCGGCAAAAGGATAAAGTAACTTTTTCATAAAACGGATCTATATACTTCAAACGAATCTATATACTTCCTCGCCATCCACGATGGTTGCCAGCATCGGCCACCGCGACAGCCTCTGCATAGGGTTTGAACGCATCCATTGTGATGACATTCCCAAGAATAATGGTCTGAGCTTTCATACTTATTATTTTAATGTTCCTTTTACGTCTTTTTCAATCTCGGAATACAGGTTGTCTATTTCTGCCTGGGTATAATCGGACTCGTCAAAAGTCTTGGAAAAAGTCACTTTGACGCTCGCAAGCTGTCCGGCCGCCCTGCGGTCCCGCCGGAGGTCGTGCCCGGTAAGGAGGATATAGTCACAGATGGTGTCCCCCATGAACCAGAACAGGACGAAGAACAACTCACGCGAAATCTCGTCCAGCCCTTCCGAGAGCCACAGCAAAAAGGCGGCTGCCACCAGGCCCACGGACATGATGACAAAACGCTTGGTATGCCGGCTCTCCTCCTTTTCCACCAGGCCCAGCTTGTAGGCATAATACTCGCTGATGAGGTTCTTGACAATCATTCTCTCCTCGTCCGTCAGACAGTCCTCGATAATGTTCACCACGATGGGGCACTCGGGAGGAACCACCGACGCTCCCAGTTCAAGGAAGTCGGCAAAGTCCTGATTCAGCGTCTCGTAGCGCCGGACGCTGAAGGGGTGGACAATATCGTAAAAGGAAGAAATCTTGCACGGGAAGGTGACAATGCCGTTATCGATGAAATCCCGGTGCAGCAGATAATCCATCCGTCCCTTTCGGGACTCGAACAAGTCGCCAATTCTTTTTTTCTTCATTGTTCAGCATGTTTTTTTTCCGACACGAAACAGGCCACCAGGCCATAGGTAATGGTGGGACGAATCCAGATTTCCACCATCATGTTTTATGATTTTGTAGTCGTTAATTCTACTTGCTTTTGCTAGGTGGGGGAATCAGAAGGCGAAAAACTTGGTCAGGGGGGCAGGTCCTCTCTCCGGATTGTCTCATGACAGTTCAAGTATTCCTCAGTTCATTTTCTTCCCTTCAAAATACACTTCTGCCGGAAGGTTGTGGCTGAAGCCCTCGTGTTCCTCCGAAAGCAGGTCTTTGTCAAAGACCAGGAAGTCGGCATCCTTGCCGGCCTCGATGGAGCCCTTTTTGTTCTCGACGCCCAGTTGCCTGGCGCCGTTGATGGTATAGCCCAAAAGCATTTGCTCAATGCTCATTTTCTGGTCCTCCGTAGGGAGCGCGACACCTCTGGTAAAGGCGGGGGCATTGGTCTTTTCCGTGATATGGCGCGTCATGCCTACTTCCATGCCCAGATAGGGATTCCAGACCTCGAAACTGAAAACCACGTTGTCGCTGGACCAGGTTACCAGGGCGCCGCTGTCCCACAGCGACTTGCAGCGGAACAACTTGCGGGCCCGCTCCTCGCCCAGCCAGGTGCCCCAAACCCTGTAGTCTCCGCAGTGCCACCAGGGCGTATAGTTCGCAATCACGCCCAACTTGGCGAAACGGTCCAGGTCTGCGTCGTCCTGCACTTCCAGGTGGGCGCAGGTGACCTTCATGGTAAACTTGTCGCCAACTTCTTTTCTGGCCAGCTCCACGGCGTCCAGCGCCACGCGGGAGGCGGCAGAGCCAACGGTGTGCATATGAAGGTCCAGGCCTTCCGCGTTGAGCTTGACCATCAGGGCGGCGAGGTCCTCCTTGTTGAAGGCGGTGGCGCCCTTCTCTGGGACGTCCACATAGGGCGTGAGCATCGCCGCAGTGTGGATCTTCTGGGTGCCGTCCATGAATATCTTCATGGTGTGGATCTTGAGGTGCTCCGTGTTGTATTCCTTCCGGAAACGCTTGAGCTCCTTCAGGCCTTCCTCCGCCTGCCAGTTGGCGGCGATCACATAGCAGCCGTCCACGTAAACGGGCAGTTTGCCCTGAAGGTCCAATTCCCGCAGGCGCTGATACACCCGCTCGTGGAACTCGGGGAAGCCCGGAATACCTGCGTCAAAGACCGCCGATACACCGTGGGTCACGGAGAAATCGATCCACGCCTGGAGCGCGGTGTCAATCTGCTCGTCACTGAGGTCCATGGAACCGTCCAGGACGATGCGCACCTCCGCGGAGCCTTCAATGATATAGCCGGTCAACTTGCCGTCCTTGCGTTCATACACGCTGAGTCCGGGCACGGGATCAGGCGTGTCGTCGGTGATGCCGTAGCGCTTGAGCACCCGGGAGTTCACCCACACGCTGTGGAATTCCGCTTCCTGAATCTGGAGTTCTGCATCCGGGCAGACGGCGTCGAGATCTTCCGTGGTGAGCGTCTCGCCATTCAGGCACTTTTTCTCCAGGATGAACCGGTAGCACTTCTGGCCGGGATGCTTGCCGATAAAGTCGGCTATAAAGTCCAGGGCCTCCTGCTTGCCGTTGCAGGCAAAGCGTTCGCTCTCTGCCGCATAGGCGAATCCCACGGGCAAGGTGACATGCACATGGCTGTCAAAGATGCCGGGCATGATGAATTTTCCGCCCAGGTCCGTGACCACTCCTTCGTAGGCCGAAAGGCCGGCTTCGTCGCCTACATAGACAAATTTTCCGTCTTTTACCACCAGGGCCGATGCCATGGGCTGGTTTTTATCGGCCGTAAAGATTTTGGCGTTTTTGATGATTTTGTCTGCTTTCATGGTTATGCTAGTCGTTAAATTTACTTTGCTTTATATGCAGCTACACGCTTGGCGACGTTCTCCTTGATGTTGTTGTAGAAGATGGAGTAGTCGTCCTGGTGGTAGCTCT
>CAMZCW010000064.1 GCA_947305045.1 uncultured Bacteroidales bacterium
CATACCACTTGTGCGTCTCTGAAGAACCGGACCAGGTGGTGACAGGCTCCGTACTGCCGGCCGAGTTGTACAGGGCCACGGTCCCTGTCTTGCTCCAGGACTTGGAGGCGCTGCTGTATTTCCATATTTCAAGGGCGCAGGAACGTCCCTGCAGGACAAGTCCCTTGAATGAGACAGAGCAGGCCTTCTCTTCGGATGAAAGGTTCGCTTGCAGTTCCGGCGTGACAATCATGCCAAGCACCTGGGCTTTGCTGTCAGAGGCATTATAATATGCACCCAACTCCAGGTATCCCTGTCCGGCGAATGTGTTGTTGGTGGAATACCAACCGGCAAGCGAGCCGCAGCTGTCCTTGAACTTGTATATCTTGGCGCCGACGCCGGGAGCCATCCCCTTGATGAGGCCATTGCCGTTCTGGGCCGTTAGGGTAAAGAGTTCATCATCCTTTGTCTGCTGGGTTCCCCATGCGTAATGAGGGGCGAACTGGGAACTGGCAAATGCGGTTCTCATGCCGTAGAAGCTCCAGTCGCCTTCCCAGTTCCTTATGGCATCCAGTGTCATGTTCCCTACCTTGAGACCGGCTTTCTTGAATGCAGGGACGGTGCCAACGGCCAGGTTTACGAAGTCGGCCTGAAGCATGACGTCGTCAAACCCTTCGAAGAGGACTTCGGATGCGCCAGCGGCATGCGTCGCCGGCGTGGTGACCTTGAGCAGCAGGGAGAACTCCGACGTTCCGTTGGAAGAGGTGCAGACTTGCGTATTGGGCGTAGCGGGTTGGTAGTTGGTAAATTCCAGGCTTGCAACACTCCTTACACGGAACCAGTAGTCTGTCTCAGGTTGCAGACAGCCGATGGCTACGTTCAACGGTGCCCTTGACTTTGACTGGTCAACGATAAGGCCTGCGAAGAACGGTGATGCGGGAGACTGTGCCTGTGCATCCAGTACGTAGGAGCGGAATACAGAGTTGGCGGTGGCCGGGTCCGGCCCGTCAAGCAGCTCCACCTCAAGGAGCGGATTGTTGTTGGTGGTATTCTCTCCGGCGCGGTTTTCAATGCCAAACGCCAAAGAAGTAGGGCTTAGGTTCTTGGTGAGACGCTCCACTGTCCCGGTAGTGAAATACTGTGCAGCGGACGCTCCTTCGTCCTGGGCTCCGTTGTAAACGGCCGCAATGCTCACGGAGTGGCGGCTTCCGGACGCAAGGCCCGTAAGGTGGTAGCTCAAGACATCGGCCCCCAGCTCTTCCTTAACCGTTCCGTCAACATAGACTTTATATCCTTCCGGCTCGCCGGCGCAGGTCCATGTGAGCGCGACATCGGACCAGAACACATTGCCCAGCGTAAGCTCGGGAGCTATGACGGCCGCCCTTTGCTCGTAACGGAGGACCGTAAGTTCCACGTCGTCCACATAAATACGGCCATACTGCTTTCCGCCGGACGTTTTGGTCTTTTCACCATAAGCACCGCCAATGGCGATGCGGGAGGTGGGAAGGACATTATAGGCTTCCACCGAGCAGGAGCTCCACTGCGTGGGATCGTCCGAGAATTCCACCATGCCTGCCGACAACCACTGCTCTCCGTTCACTACCCAGACCTCCGCGTAGCATTCTCCAAGGCGTGAAGCGCCGTTGCCTACGCCATAATCCGACGAGAAAGGCGCCGCCTTGAATGCCACCTTGACGGTTGCGCACTCCCGCAGATTGGAAAGGACAGGGGTGAGTACGGCATCCTTCTGTGAAGAGGAATCGCCCACCCGGATGTATCCGGGGCCCACATACGCTGCGCCCGGCGTCTTTTCCGCCCAGTTGGCAAGGCGGGTGGCGGACAGGTCAGCTTCGCTCCATTCGGGAAGGGTGGAAGGAAGGGCGGACAGTTCCCCGTCAATCAGCCCCCAGGCCTTGTTTACGGGGTCTCCGCCTTCCGTGAGTTCGGAGAAATCCTCCATGAGAATGATTCCTTCTTCTGCCACGGTGCTGCCAATGGTTTTTGCCGATGACGGCTCCGTGGTAACTTTCACTGCAGGGTTGGAGGAAAGGGTCTGGACGTCCGTCACCCGGAACCAGTAATCCGTAGCGGGGTCAAGTCCGGTGAAACAGAATGCCGGAGTGGCAATATTGCTTACCGGAGCCACCTGCCAGTCCATTTCCCTTACTGGGTTTTCACAGTCGGCATCCTTGAAGAGGCCTACGGAGAAATGGCTTGCAAAATCCTTTTCCGGGTCACTGTACGCGTTTTCCGTGAAGCGGAAAGCGGCCGTTGATGCACTTACGGCCAGCGCCTCGGCTACAGGCGCTTCACGCCATACGGGCTCGGAGAAACTCAGCGTATAATGATTTACCTTGTCCCTTCTGAATACGATGGCCGATACCACATCGTTCTCGTCCTTGGCAATAACCCGATGGACGGCAGTTCTTCCGTCTGTGGTCCTGAGGGTGACTTCAAGCCCTTCGCTAAGGGTAACAGGCAACAGCGGAATCACATAGACCCCGTCCATGGGAACCGATGATGAGAAATCTATCTGATTGGAGCCGTCGACAACCTCAAAAGTGGGGACATCCTTCTCAAATCTAACATCAATCTTGCCTGCCAGAAATTCATCTTCGCCACCTTTCAGGGTTAACGACACTACATTGTCAGAAGCAGGAACGGTGAACTTGAAGTACGAGCAAATGCTTCGGAAAAGAAGAGGGGTCTTGATGCCGGGATTCTCGGCATAGGCCACCATCAGCGCCGCAGAAAGGTCCATTCCAGGAGCCTCCACGCGCTGAATTGAGGGTACCGTAAGCGTGATTCCCGATGAGCTCTTATGCGCATCGGCTGAGACCGGGTATGCGGCGAATACCTGTTTTACGCCGGTGGCAATCCCTTTTTCGCTGGTGAAAAGTACCTGTGTGCCAGACTCTTTTGTGGTATATTCAACGGCCGATATTCCGTCCAGGACGGTAATCTTGTCTCCGGCTTCCCATTCGAATGCACTGAAATCATTGGCAATCGTTGCCTTGGTTTCCTCGATGCCGGCAAGAAATGTAACTTCTGCCCCCCCCATCTGGCCTTCCTCCTTGGATGTTCTGGTACAGGCCGCCATCAGGAGCAGCGAAGTAATTATATACGGGAAATATTTCATGGCTATCTGTATCTGATGAAAATATCCTGGAAAGAGACATAGTCTGAGGCCCTTGTCCGGGCCGTGATGGAAGAAGATTCTGTCTCGTCGGTGAAAATGGAGGGGATGGCGCTCATGACGGTATCGTACGGGCGTATTCTCACTTTCACGTGCTCCTTCCCAAGGGTTTCTGCAGGCAGGCAGAATGCGTGGGAGCTGGCGCCAAGGCCGGCATTGACAGAGGTGGGAATCTTGTAGGAACCATACTGAAGCGTGTAGGTTGCTATGCTCCTGAGATGGACATAAGGCTTGCCGGAAAGGTCTGCATTGGCCGCCGGCACATAGGGGGCTCCGTCTATGCTGTATTCAACGAACCAGTGGGCGGGAAAAGCCTGGAACGTGGTTACAGTGCCCGTTCTTCCGGCATAGAAACGGAAGGCGACCATGATTTCCTCTCCTGTGAGGTCTTTTGTGGAGAATTCCATGGCAAGGCCGTGGTTCCCTGTTATTTCTCCCTCCTCATTCCAGTCCCACCAGCCAGTTATGGGGCCGAATACGTGTATGGAGCGGTATGTATCCGAAATGCCGCAGGTGCGTTTGGTATCGGCCACAAGGCTCTTGTAACTGTGCTGGTCGGTCATGGACGCTTCCCGCTTTTCGCAGACCAGACTTGCTTCACCGTATGACGGCTCGGCTTTTCCGAGGTCCCAGCCTGCGACGATTTTCCACGGCGATGCTCCCGTGAGGCCTTCATAGCCCGTTTCATCGACTACTCTGATCTGGTAGCGGCCGGTGTCTCCGTAACGCTTAATTGTATTATGCACGATAATACCCTTGACGGAGCCTGCCCCCTGCGGAATTCCGCCTTCGGGCTTTCTCCAGCGACACAGCATATTTACCGGTGCACAGATGGCTTTGCCCTCTCCGTCAACCAGCAAATTGGCAAAAGAATCCATATAGAAATACCGCTTGGAATCAGTTTTTGAGACGGAGTTGTCATTGACGGAAGAATACAATGCATGGTTTTCACGGATGTCAGTATAGGAACCCTCCTTCACGGGGAATTCAAGACCGGGAAGGCTGGTAAACGTATAGATGTCACTGTCCGTGAGCGCTGCAATTTTCTTTTCCTTGACAGGAACAAAGGCTCCCGTCTCACTTTCCAGCATATTGTCCGATGTAAGATCCCCCAGCGTATATCTTTCGGGGTTGTTTTCTTTGGTGACAACAGCGCCATCCAGGGAAACGGTGAGGCGCGTTCCGAACACCAGGCGGTTTTCTGTGGCGTCTCTGAACACAAGTTTGAAGCCAAAGGCCCCATCTTCGCTTTCCAGATAAGCGGTTCTTCGGGAGGCTGTTGTGTCCACCACCTGCTGGACGGTTTCTGCAACCGTGGCGCTTACGCCGTTGTTTCTGAAGTCACCGGCCGCATCCAGCGTGAGTACCGGGTTTTCCTCCATGTTGGCGCTGCGCCAGTCACTGACCACAATGCCCGTCAGGGAATAGTCTCCTTCCACCTTTTTCCCGTCCTCGGTTGCCATGGAACGCAATGCCGGGAAATCGAGGAGGGTTCCGAAGACGTCGCTTGCCGATGCCTGGGTGATATGCAGGGTTTCGGTAAGGAGAGTATTCCACCCATCCGTGTAAGAGAGCGTAATAGTGGCCTTCCTGGATACGTCCAGCGTATTCCTTGCGATGTCGGCCGTAACGTCCGTTGTTGCGGCGGCCGGCTTTCCAAGCCAGTCGGCAGAGGGGCTTATGCTTATCTCCTCCATCGGGATGTTGGTATCGACGGAGAAGGACACGGAAGACTCCACGCTGCCCTTGGCGCTTCTGTAGGGACTGTCGCAATGCATATAGGCAACGGTCCCCGCCTGCCTTGCAATGATTTGAATGGGTTCCACGCCGTCCATATGGGCAGTAAAGATAACCGCTCGGCGGAACCCGTCATTGGGACCGAAGTTGAACACCAGCGTCCGGTCGCCACTGAAGCGCTTTTCCCCGTCCATGGAAGCCCATGCCGGCATTTCGCCGGTACTAATGGTGACCTCTCCGCTTGAGAGAATCCGGATACTCAGGCTGCCGCCTTCTGCAGGAACAATTCCTGCCGCATCTTCTTTTGTGTATGTGCCGCTTTCTGTCACAAACGCATAATCCAGTTCCTGAACCTTGACGTACATGGCGTCGTCAAGATGACAGGAAACGGCAGCCAACAGCAGTGCACCTAAGATAAAGGACTTTTTCATAATACTTCCAGCCGCGTTGAATTATACTTTTGCGTAATATGTACCGTCCGGGTGAACGTTCCGCTTTTGAGCACAAGGTTCACCTCCCTGACGGCTTCGTCATTATCCTTGTAAGAGAGTCTCACAACGCCGTTTCCTGTGCCGGATTCGGTGCCGGAGACGATGGTAATCCAGGACTGTTCCGCATCAAATCCGGCCGTCCAGGCTCCGGAGCAATACACATACAGGGGAAAGGTATCTCCGGTATATGGAAGCGTATAGGCAACGGCATCCACGGCAAGATCGTAATGCTTATCGTACGACTTTGCACAACCGGCCACAAGGACCAGGGCAAGAACAATATTACAGATAGTTCTATTCATTGTATGCATCGTTTGTAAGTACTCCGCCCGAAAGGGCGCATTCGGTATCCGGAATGGGATAGAACTGGTGACAACGGCGAATGTTGGCCACTACGCGAGGCTCTTCATTGAAGGACTTGGTCATGTCGTACCAGATGCCCCAGCGCACCAGGTCAAACTTGCGCTGGAACTCTCCGCCCAGTTCCCGGGCCCGCTCGTTCTGGATTTCCCGCATGAGGTCGATGTCCGTAGCATACTGATACGGGGCAAGTCCTGCGCGGGCGCGCGTCTTGTTCAGGTAGCTTACCGCCTTGTCCGAGAGGCCCAGCTCGCAGTAGCATTCCGCCTGCATAAGGACGGCATCGGCATAGCGGAAAATACGGTAATTGTTGCTGTCGTAGGTGGCGGTCATTCCCGGACACCAGAACTGGGGACCGCCATAGAAAAATCCTCCGGTTTTTATGGTTTCGAAGGTGTCTCCGTTCTCCAGGTTTCCCATCCCCACCTTGTACAGGATTCTGCGGTCGAGCGGTTTCCCGTTTCCCGTAACCCCGTTCTGGATGGCATCCAGGTCGATGACGGTCTTGTAGCGTTTTGCCGATGCCGAGAAGTCATAGGTCTCATTGGTAAAGGTCATGGGCATGGCCTCAAAAATGCCCTGGGCGTTGGCGGAATTCTCTGTTTTGGAATTGTTCGCACTGCGGAACAAGGCAAAATGCTTTCCCAGCTTTACCGGCGAAGAATTGGTGCCGGTGCGGGCCAGTTCGGGCATGTAAACCCCGTCATAAATCCATTCGCCGGAGCAGCGGGGCGACATGACGCTGGCCACCTGCCCGTAAAACTTGACGCCGTCGGCACTCCATGCGTGCTGAATCTCAAAAATACCCTCATTGGTATTCTTGTAACGCCACTGGATTTCCGCCAAAGGGAATGCATCTTCTGAGAATTCCCCGTAGGTTTCCTCCAGCAGGTCCAAAGCGTACAAGGCTTCCGTCCACTCGCTGTTCCATAAGGCAAATTTGGCCATGAGCATGAGCGTCAGGGCATAGCCTGCATGCTGATTCCGAACCTCGTTCGCCCGGCACTTGAGGCCGTTTTCCTCCGTGAAGAACGGCAGCGCGTTGTTTTTGAGGTCCTCATACAGCGCACTCCTTATCTCCGTAGCCGACGTTCTGGGCAGTTTCCTTATCTCTTCCATGGTCTCAATGTCCTTAACAGGCATGGTATAGAACGGAACGTCTCCTATGAAAGCGGTGAGGATATAATAGTACAGGGCTCGCAGCGCACGGGCTTCCGCTACCATCGGCCCTTTAACGGAGTCGTCAAGGGGACTGTCCGCAATGCAGGCTACGCATTCGTTGGCGCGGGCAATGCCTTTGTATGCGTAAAGCCACACGTTGGCCGCAGCTCCCGGCCTGGCGGGAGTGATGGCAAGGATGCCGTCCTCTGCCGACACGTTGCAGAAATACAGGTCCGTACACGCCTCGGTGGCCAGGAGGAAAGGCCGGTTGTAGATATAATGAACCGGCGTATAACAAGCCCTGAGGGCAGAATAACACTGCTCTTCGGTCTTGTAAAAACTGTCTTTTGTCACGTAGCCGTCGGCCGTTTCCTTAAGGGAGCAGGAAACCGCGGCGACCGTAAGAGCCAGCGCTGTAATAAGTTTCTGGATGCTCATCTTAGAAATTCATTTGAAGGTTAAGGACAAAACTTCTGGCCTTGGGATAGGCGCCGATATCGGCCCTGCGGATGGTCGATGTCTCGCTGGACGTGGAGACATCCGGATCAAAGCCGTTGTAGGATGTGAGAAGGAAGAGATTCTCGCCGGTTACCCCGACGGTGAGGCTGCGCATGAACGACTTTCTCTTCTTGGTAAAATCGAACGTGTAGGACAGGCTCACGGTCTTGAGCCGGAGATAGGAAGCGTCGTGGACTTGCAGTGAGCTTGGAACGTGGCGCTCGCCGATACCGGCACGGGGATAGTTCGATTCCGGATTTCTTACCGGATGCCAGGCATCGGTCATGTAGCGGTACTGGTTGGTATAGTAGCCGCCGGACATGGTGAACTCTGACCAGTTATAGATTTTCCCGCCCAGTGAATAGGCAAGATAAACGCCTAATTTAAGCCGTTTGTAGTGGACGGTATTCTGGAGGCCGCCATAAAGGATGGGGTCTGCGCTGCCCAGGTAACGGAGATCCTCGGTGGAGAGATTCCCGTCGTGATTCACGTCCACATATTTGGGCCTTCCCAGCATGACATAATAGTTGGGGTTGTCCGAAGAAAGCGCCGTCTGGCCCACATAACTGCGGGTTATCTGGTTTTTCATGACCTCCTCTACGTTGTGGAAGACGCCTTCATACTGGAAGCCCCACAACGCATTGAGCGGATAACCGGACTTGTAACCGTAAATCATAAATCCACTGCCTTCCATTACGGAGACATACTCCTCGTGGCCGATGTCTTCCACCATCTGTGAGTTGTGTGAAAGGGTGAATTCCGTTGACCAGCCCCAGTTCCTTTTGACAATGTTCTTGGTATCCAGGGTGAATTCCACCCCGCGGTTGGACGTGCGGCCCAGATTGGTATAGCGGTCCGAGAACCCGGTGGACTGGATGGTCTTCAGCGTAAGCAGCAGGTCTGTGGTATAAGAAGTGTATGCCTCCACCGTAAGGTTGATTCTCTCCTTGAGCAGGGAAATGTCAATCCCGGCATTATACAGCGTGGTTTTCTCCCAGGTGAGGTTGGGGTTCTCCACCCTTGACGGATAGAATCCTGCGCTTTGGGTTCCTTCAAAGACGGCGCCGGAAGTGGAAGAAGCATATACCCCAAGGGAACGGTATGCCGCAATGGCATCGTTGCCTGTACGGCCGGCGCTCAGCCTGAGGGAAAGGTTGTCCATCCAGGGAACGGCTTTCATGAAACGCTCATTGGTCACATTCCATTTCAATGCCACGGAAGGGAAGAATCCCCATTTGTTGTTTGCGGCGAAGTTGGATGAGCCGTCGGCCCTTGCGGTAAATGTAATGTAGTATCGGCCTTTATAGTTGTAATTGAGGCGCGTGTACACGGACTCCCGGACAATCCTTTCCGTATTGGAATTGTTGGTATAGCCCTCTTTCGTGCTCACGGCGTTGAGGTTATTCCATTTCAGGTTGTCGTCCAGGATGCCATCGGCCGCCACAATCATTTGGTCAACCCGCTTGGAACTGGCGGAGAAGCCTGCCATCCCTTCAAAATGGTGGCCTTTCCCAAACTTCTTTGTCCAGGTGACGGTGTTTTCACTCATGAGTTGGGTGGCGTTGTATTCCGTACGGTTCGCGAGACCGCCCTGTCCATCATAACGGGCCGGAAGCGTTGAGGGGCTGTATTTAAATACCCCCACATGATGGGGCGTAAAAGTATTCTGGCTCCTGATGACAAGCCCCGGCAGCGGTTTCAGGGTGATTTCCCCGGACACGGAACTGTTCAGGCGGTCTTTATGGAAATCGATGAGGTTGATGGCATTCCGGGGTGTGTTTATCTTGGTGCCGTTCTCGTAGAGGGGGTTGACTTCGTCCGTTGCGCCGATGAACGGGGCCAGGTACACCACGCCCGTATAGACATTGGTACCGCCGATGTTGGCCTTGTTGGGATTCTCCCGGGCATATGTGAGCGTGGCCTTGAGCCCCACGCTAAGCCATTTTGTGAAATCGTGGGATATATTGAAGCGGCCGGTTATACGGCTGAATCCGCTTCCGTCCACAATTCCCTGGGTATCATTGACGCCTGCCGATGCAAAATAGGACGTCCCGCTCTTTTTTCCGGAAACGGAAACGTTGGCCGTTTTTGTAAAAGCGGTACGGGTGACTTCCTCAAGCCAGTCGGTGTTGTTCTTGAAGTCCGCAACATCATAGGTCGCAGTTGGCGCCGATGCGGTAGGATGATAAATGTAGTAATCCAGATAGGTGTAGTCGTTCCGGTAACGGATAAGCTCTTCCGTGTTCATGACGTCCAGTTTTCGGGCCAGTCTCGACACGCCGAAAGTAGCTTTTACCGACACCCGGGGACGGGCGGTTACGCCTTTCTTGGTGGTTATGATGACAACGCCGTTCGCTCCCCTCGAACCATAGATGGCGGTGGAGGAGGCATCTTTGAGGATGCTGATGGATTCAATGTCGTCCGGGTTGATTTCATTGAGGTCCATGACGGCATCCATCACACCATCGACAACGATAAGGGGCTCGTTCGATGCTTCGATAGAACGCGTTCCCCTAAGGCGGATGGAGGTCCCGGCTCCGGGTTCTCCGGTTGTGGACATGACGTCCATGCCGGCCACTTTCCCCTGCAAGGCCTGGTCAATGCTGGTTGTGGGTGACTCGATGATTTCATCCATCTTTACCAGCGACACGCTTCCGGTAAGATCTGTTTTCTTGGCCTGGCCATATCCGATTACCACCACGTCATTCAGCGTAGTGGAGGCATCCGGTTTCATGGTAACGTCAATTGTGCGCCGTCCGTCCACGACAACGGTCTGCGTTTCGTAACCCAGGAAGTCGAATTGGAGGATGGTGTCTTCCTTTTTGAGCGTAATGGAATACTTTCCATCCGACCCGGCCATGGAACCATGCCTGGAGTTGGGAGCAATGACGCTTGCCCCAGGGAGAGGAAGGCCCTCCTCGTCAAGCACTGTCCCGGTAACCGTGAAGCTTTGCGCCCATGTCACGAGTGGAAACAGCATCCATGCTACCAGTAAAATTAGTTTTCGCATAAAACTACGGGGTTAGCGGTCTTCTGCCTGATGTCCTGTACGGTCTACCTGGTGGTAGAATTGGGTGTAGGGTACGTCAGTTCTTCCGGCTCCTTTTTTCATCAGGGCCACAAGAGCCTGGAAATAAGTGGTATAAATATCCCTCGGGAGGGCATCTTTTTCACGACACACGTTGGCGGCCAGGCCCACGACTTCGCCCATCATGGCACAGGTGCGCATAACCCTGACAGAGCCAAGGGCAATGTGCGTGACGGAGATGTCGCGTCCGGCCATGAACAGATTGGCAATGTCTGCGCTATAGAGGCAGCGATAGGGAATGGCATAAGGGTCGATGGGTACCAGCTTACCTATGGACATCCATTCTGCGCCGGGATATTTGTACGCATTTCTCGGGTCCGGATAATGCTGGTCGATGCGCCATGTAGTGGTGCAGGTGCCGTCCTCGTGAGGAATGGGGCGCGTTAGATCCTGTTCGCGCAGAATGTAGTCGCCCACGATGCGGCGGCTCTCGCGCTTGCCGCTCACGTGGCTCACCCATGTAAGATGCGTACACTGCCAATCTTCCTTCTTCGCAAGGCGGTTCTTACAGTAGGAGAATGTGCTGTAAGCTACGTACATACCGTAGTCGCGGATTTTTTCGGCATCGGCAATCTGGTC
>CAMZCW010000065.1 GCA_947305045.1 uncultured Bacteroidales bacterium
TCGTGTACGACAACACCACCAAGGAAGGCAAACCCGGCGAAATCTGGTGGACCACTGAGGGATATCCCAACGACAACCACAAAATGTCCGTTACCACCTGGAAGGCTGTCAAGAAACTTGCTCAGCAGCAGCTCAGCGGCAAGCGCCTCTTTGTGGTGGATGGTTTCTGCGGCACCCACGCAGATACCCGCATGAAGGTTCGCTTCATTATGGAGGTTGCATGGCAGGCCCACTTTGTGACCAACATGTTCATCCGTCCCAAGAACCAGAAGGAATTCGACCAGGAGCCGGACTTCGTGGTTTACTGCGCCGCCAAGGCCAAGGTGGAAAACTACAAGGAACTGGGTCTCCGCAGTGAAACCTGTGTTGCGTTCAACGTTACCTCCCGTGAGCAGGTTATCCTGAACACCTGGTACGGTGGCGAGATGAAGAAAGGTATGTTCTCCATGATGAACTACTACCTCCCGCTTAAGGGCATCGCCGCCATGCACTGCTCCGCCAACACGGACATGAACGGTGAAAACACCGCCATCTTCTTCGGCCTCTCCGGTACCGGTAAGACCACCCTCTCCACAGACCCCAAGCGTCTCCTCATCGGTGACGACGAGCACGGCTGGGACAACAAGGGCGTGTTCAACTTCGAAGGCGGCTGCTACGCCAAGGTCATCAAGCTCGACAAGGAGTCCGAACCCGACATCTACAACGCCATCCGCCGCGACGCCCTCCTCGAGAACGTCACCGTCGACGAGAACGGCAAGATCGACTTCAACGACAAGTCCGTCACCGAGAACACCCGCGTGAGCTATCCTATCTACCACATTGAGAAAATCGTGCGTCCGGACAGCCACGGCCCCGCAGCCAAGCAGGTGATCTTCCTGAGCGCCGATGCCTTTGGCGTACTGCCTCCGGTTTCCATCCTCACCCCGGAACAGACCAAGTACTACTTCCTCTCCGGCTTCACCGCCAAACTCGCCGGTACCGAGCGCGGCATCACCGAGCCCACTCCTACCTTCAGCGCCTGCTTCGGCCAGGCTTTCCTGGAGCTGCATCCTACCAAGTATGCAGAGGAACTGGTGAAGAAGATGAAGAAGAGCGGTGCCAAGGCCTACCTGGTGAACACCGGCTGGAACGGTACCGGCAAGCGTATCTCCATCCGCGACACCCGTGGTATCATTGACGCCATCCTGAGCGGTGCCATCGACAAGGCTCCTACCAAGCAGATTCCGTTCTTCGACTTCAAGGTTCCTACCAAACTGGAAGGCGTAGATACCGGCATCCTGGATCCTCGCGACACCTATGCCAAGCCGGAAGAGTGGGAAGTGAAGGCCAAAGACCTGGCTGGCCGCTTCATCAAGAACTTCCACAAGTATGAGTCCAACAAGGCCGGTAAGGCCCTGGTGAAGGCGGGTCCTCAGCTCTAGCCTGGAACACAAAGAGCTTACAATTAGCGCATTACGCAAATGGACGGGTATCAATTTGACACCCGTCCATTGTTTTATCTGTCTGAAAGTCAGCTAGTTCTGTTTCAGGTGAAGGAGGCGGAGGCCGTCGTAGAAGACGGGGTAGGAGAAGAGCGTGGAGCACAGCAGGGACAGCGTCCAGGTCCAGGGGAGGGTAAGGCCAAAAAGTATGCCCCACAGAAGGAGGGTGAGGGGAAGCAGGAGGACCAGGCTCGCGCAGCGGATGCTGTTGCACCAGGCTTTGTCCTTCATCTTGTAACAGAGTATCTCCGCCGTGCCCCAGATGGGCAGCGTGAGCAGGGCAGCCACGGGCCAGACCAGCAGCAGGAGCGGGTGGGCTTTCTCGGAGGCGGGCCCCACTGGGGCTACCATGGCGGCCATGTGCACCTCAATGTAGCTGCGTAGTTCCTGCAGCAGCTGTGCTTCCGAAAGCCCTTCATGTGCACGGATAAACGCGTTGATATCCAACGGTTCTCCATAGCGCACTTCGCAGGCGCTCCGGAAACGGAAGAAATCGCTGTAATTAATACCGCTTGGGACCACCCAGGTCTGGCGTTCTTGTGCGCTGTGGAGTGCTATCCGCGCGATGCCTTTCTTGATAGGCTGCAGCGTGCGCCCGGGATGGTGGGTCCCTTCCGCAAACAGGCAGAACGGTACATGGTGCGCCAGAACATCGTCAATCATCCCAAATGTGGCGTAATTCTCACTCACATGCTCCAGGCCGTCCCGTTGGCGGACCATGGGAAGGATGCGCAGGAAATGAAGCACCCGGGCTACAGCCGGGCGCCGAAAAAGATCCGCCCGGGCACCGAATACCGTGGCGTCCTTGCGACCGGCCAGGATGACCAGCGCATCCATGAGGGTGTTGGTGTGGTTGGGGGCCAGGATGACCGCTCCGTCGGAGGGAAGGTCCGCTCCCCGGTAGCGAAGGTACCGGTAGCTCTGCCGCGTGCACCAGTCTACGTACAGGCGTCCAAGGCTATAGAGCCGGTTATGCTGCCAGATTTTAGACATCGGCCCGTCTGGTCATGTTAAAGATGGTGGCCACGGTGAGGCCGGAGATGATGTGCCAGATGCCCCACCAGGCGGTGATGACCAGCATGCCGCCGTGGGGAGGAAAGTCTGCGAAGAGACTGGTGCCCAGCATGAGCGCCAGGCCCAGGCCGCTGTTCTGGATGCCGGTCTCGATGGTGAGCGTGCGACGGTCCCGGAAAGGGACCCGGAAGGCGGATGCCACGCCAAAGCCAATGCCCAGCGCCAGTGCGTTGTGAATGAGCACCACCAGGAAGATGTACTTGATGCACTTGAGGAAGGCGTCAATGTTGCTGCCAAAGGACAGCACCACCATGGCGATGAAAACCACAATCGAGAGCCACTGCAGGGGCTTTTTGAGGGTACTGGCTACCTTGGGCAGATAGTGGCTGGTGAGGATGCCCAGCACCAGCGGAATGCCCAGGAGGATAAAGATGGTTTTGAATACATCCCACAGGGGAATCACCAGCGTAGGAATATCGGCCGATACGGCGGCCGAATGCAGGTACACTGACCCCCAGACCCAAAAATTAAAGGGCGTGAGCACTACTGCAAGCGCGGTGGAAATGGCGGTGAGCGAGACCGAGAGTTCCACGTTGGCCTTGGCCAGCGAACTCATGAAGTTGGAGATGTTCCCGCCGGGGCAGGAGGCTACCAGAATCATGCCCAGGCCCATCATCGGAGAAATCCATCCGGTGAGCGCGATGGCCAGCAGGCAGGTGAATGCCGGAAGCAGCACCAGTTGGCACAACATGCCCAGCAGCACGCTCTTGGGCTTTTTGAACACCTCAATAAAGATGGCCGGTTTAATCCCCAAAGCCACGCCGTACATCACCATCGCTAGAATAACATTGATGGTGTTCATGCCACCGGCATTGAGGCTCACCTGAATGCTGTCGATGCTATGGATAACTTCTTGGGTCATAGAGGTTTAGTAGTTGAATTGGAATTCGTCCACGTAAATGACCGACTTGCTGCTCCCGGTGAAGAATTCACCCAGGCGGCTGGCCAGAACCGCAATGAACAGGTAAGTGGGCTCCTTGTCGCTGACGTATTCCAGGTCGATGGTAAAAGGAATGTACCCGCCTGTATCCTTGTCCAAAACAAGGGAGCCGAAGGCTACGACATCCGGGTCTTTCTGAGCCGGCGTACTGGGACCTTCGGTGGAGACGAAGTGCCGCGCCTGCTTCCAGCTATAGAGGGCAATCTCTATCTGGCCTTTGTCCATGGTTTTCTTAAGATCTTTGTAGGGGGCCTTGGCGGCATCAATTTTTCCGGGCTGGTAATGCACATAACCGGACAGGCTCTTAGGGCGCCCCTTGAAAGGAATGCCATGGTACATCTCCGCTCCGGACATGCCAATGATTTTGACAAATTTACCCGTGTACAGGTTGCCGGTAGCAAAGGTGCCCATGATGGAGCGGCTGCTCACTTTGGCAGCGGCCTTGCCTTTCCCTTTAACGGCCACATGCTCATATTCCGGAACAGTGGTGTTGATGCCCAGGAAACTGGTGCCGTGGTTTGCGGTACCCCAGACTTGTTGTTTTTCGCTGGCGTTTTCCGGGAACAGGTCCCAGGCGCCTTTGGACTTGCTCCAGGTGTCAAAAGAGAAGTTGTACACTTGCTCCTGGGCTATCAGGGCGCAGGGAAGAAGGATGAGGAGGGAGGTCAGTAATTTTTTCATAATGATTCGATAATAAGTCCGTCATAGGCCGGCTGCACATCCGAGCGGATGCCCATTTCCTTACAACGGGACTTCAGTTCTTGACAGAACAGGGGATGGGAGGGAAACGCATGTGAAAGATGCGTTAGCCAGGTGTGTCTGGCGCCAATCTTATCGGCCAGTAGCAACGCCTCTTCCAGTGAGAAATGGGAGTGGTGCGGGTGATAGCTTACGGTGTTAAGCGTCACATGCTCAAGTCCTTGCAGCTTGGGAAGCTCGCTTTCCGGCAGGGTGCTCATGTCGGTGATATAGGCAATGTTGCCAAAGCGGAAGCCCAGCACGGGCATCTGGCCATGGATGCCCCGGATGGGAATGACGTTGGGGCGCTCGTGCGGAGCTTCTGTCACGGCATTGTCCGAGGGTTTGAGGCTCCCGTCCGCCTGGCGGTAAAAATAGCCTATGTCGTGCACCCATTCCAGGTCGCCGGTGCCTTCCAGCGAGTCCACCCGGAAGGGACGCTCGTCAATCCGGTGCACATGCCATTCCGGTGCACCGGGATATTTGTGCTCCTCAAAAGCATAAGAATACTCCACGCGGAGCGAATGCAGCACCCGCTCTTCGCAGAAAATCTCTACAGCTTTCTTGTCGATGTAATTGAAGGAGCGGACATCGTCCAGCCCGCCCGTATGGTCCTTGTGGTTGTGCGTGAGGAGGATGGCGTCCAGGTGCGCAATGCCGTGCGCAAGCATCTGGGAGCGGAAATCAGGGCCGGCATCGACCAGAATAGTGAGGCCGTCCATCTGTACCAGCGCCGCCGAGCGGAAGCGTTTGTCCCGCGGGTCCGCGCTTTTGCACACTGCGCACTGGCAGCCGATGATGGGCACGCCCTGCGAGGTTCCGGTTCCAAGGAAAGTAAGCCGGGTCATAGTACAATCTCCTCCAGTTGGTTTACGCGGGTGGCGTCGAACGGGCGCTCCACACGGATGTAGTTACCAGTATAGCCGCCCATAAGGCCGCCTTTTTCGGACGATTCCCACAGTACGGTCTCATGCAGGCCCTTGTGCGCCTGTACAAAACTTGTGTGCAATTCCTCGCATAGGGCCTCCAGCTGTGCTACACGTTCCGTCTTGATGCGGTCCTGCACCTGGTCTTTCCACTCCGCAGCCCGCGTTCCGGGCCGGCGGGAGTAGGGGAATACGTGGATGAATGCGGGCCGGATGCGCTCTTTCAGGAAGGTGTAAGTTTCCTGGAACAGTTCTTCCGTTTCTCCGGGCAGTCCCACAATCACGTCAATCCCAAAGAAGACTTGCGGCTCCCCGGGGCGTTCCATTGCCTGGCGGATATAGTCAATGCGCGAGGCGAAGAGGGCGGTGTCGTAGCGCCGGCCCACGCGCTTGAGCAGGCTGTCGCTGCCGCTCTGCAGCGGAATGTGGAAATGCCGCTGGAATTTGGTGCCGGAGGCAATCCAGTCCACAATTTCGGGAGTAATGAGGTTGGGCTCGATGGACGATATCCGGTACCGCTCAATGCCTTCCACTTCATTCAGCGCTTTGAGCAGGTCCAGGAAACTTTCCCCGCTGGTGCGGCCAAAGTCCCCGGTGTTTACGCCCGTCAGGACCACTTCCTTGATACCCTCCGCTGCAATGCTCCGGGCCATTTTCACCACCTCGCAGATGGGGATGTTCCGGCTCCTGCCGCGAGCAAACGGCACCGTGCAGTACGCGCAGAAGTTGTCGCAGCCGTCCTGCACCTTCAGGAACGCCCGCGTCCGCTCTTCCCCGGAGGAATAGGCGCCAAAAGTAGCGTTCCCGAAGGTGGAAGAGGTGTTGTCTCCCGAATCTGTGGCCACCCTCGGCCGCATAAGAGGGAGGGGCCCGGCGCCAGTGCTCGGAGAGCGCTGCTGCGAATGGGAGGGGTCGCGGAGCGACGATTCGGGAGACAATACCTCTGTAACCGTAGGGACGATGGACGATTTTTCGTTGGCGCCGAAGACTTGCCAGACGCCGTCCAGGGCCAGGAGATGCTTCCTCCGGAGCTCCGCGTAGCAGCCGGTGACCACAATCCGGGCCTCCGGGGCGGTCTTGTGCGCCCGGCGGATGAGGTTGCGGGATTTCTTCTCCGCCGTCTCCGTAACGGCGCAGGTGTTGATCAGGTACACATCGGCCGCTTCCGTCCAGGGCACCACCTCCCAGCCGGCGGCCATAAAGCCGCGCTCGTAGGTGGCTGTTTCTGCATAGTTGAGTTTGCAGCCTAAGGTATTGAATGCAATCTTCATGCGAGTATCAGGAATACGCACGGACGTTTGCCCACGGTGACAGGGGTGGCCTTCCACCGGGCTACCGTTTGCATGCGGATGAATTGGTCTTCACAGGTGAGGTTGGCGGCTATGCACAGGCGCGTGTTGCCGCTGAGGCACTGGAGCATATCGGCAAAAAGGGAGTCGTTCCTGTAGGGCGTCTCAATGAGAATCTGCGTCTGGTGGGCAGCGGCGGAACGCTTTTCCAGGGCCTTGAGGGCTGTCCGGCGCTCTTCCGTTTTGGCGGGGATATATCCCACGAAGGCAAAAGACTGGCCGTTGAGGCCGGATGCCATGAGCGCCATCATCAGGGACGATGGCCCAACGAGCGGAATCACCTCTATGCCATGCCTGTGGCACAGCGCTACCAGCAGGGCGCCGGGGTCTGCCACGGCGGGGAGGCCGGCTTCCGAGAGGAGCCCCACCGAAGTGCCGTCCTCGAACAGGCGGAGCAATTTATCTACCTCCTGCGGGGCGGTGTGCTCATTGAGTTCGTAGAATTCCAGCTCACCAATGTGCCCCTTGAGACCGGCTGCGGACAGGAAGCGCCGCGCCGTGCGGGTTTCTTCCACCACAAAGCGGTGCAGGGTAGGGAGCAGGGTAAAAACAGGAGCCGGAAGCACGTGTTCCGGTGCTCCCTCTCCCAGCGGTGTAGGAATCAAGTATAATTTTCCGTAAGTCATTCTTCTTCCTGTTCTTCTATTTTTCCGTCTGCGTGTACGGAGTAAACATGCGGCTGTCCCACCTCCAGCATATCCTGCGTCATGATGGCCTCCCGCCGCTCATGGCCCGTGAACAGGGTGCGCAGGAAAGCCCGGAAGGAGTTGAAATCCCGCTGGTAGGAGAAGCCTGCACCGTGCCGCTGGCTGTTGTCCAGGTAGGAGGTGTATTGGTCGGCCGAGTGGGAGAACAGTTTCAGGCGGACGGAGCCGCTGCGGTTCAGTTTGATTTCAATCTCAATATCGCCCACTACTTCGTTGGTGGAGGTGCCGTCAATCTGTTTCTTGTTGCCCACCGTGCCGTTCACGATGACGCGGTTGTTGAACAGTTGCGTGCTCACGGCCACGTCAAAGATATTGCTGCCGGCCTGGGTGGTCTGGTAGTTAAGCCCCATGTCCAGCGGAATGTTCAGTTTCTGGAAGATATTGTTGATTTGGCCGGACATGATACTGGATACATTGGAGAACAGGACATCGGAGCCGCCTGTGGTGATGCCGGATTCTTCGCTGGGAAGGAAGTTGCTGGCAATCAGCAGGTAGATGAACTGTTTTTGTACCTTGTCAACCGTGTTTAGGGCCGCATCCACCTGTGCCTGCGTTTCCGGGTTCAGGTCCGGAATGTCAATGCTGAAGCTCACTTCCGGATTGCTCAGGCGCCCGGTGATGGTGATGCCGCAGTTCACGGTACGGCGGTTGCCTGCGCTTCCGTCGGCCAGTAAGTTGGACAGGTTGGCCTTGGTGGTGTACAGGCCATGTACGTTGAGGTCGGTGTTCATCACGTCGCCGTTGAAGCGGATGGTGCTGCCGTCCTGGATGGTGAACTTGCGGGTAACCAGGTTCATGGCGGAGAACAGGAAGGTCCCCTGGGAGATGGCGTAGTCTCCGTTGAGGGAGAAGGTTCCCTGCGAGAGCCTGCTATCAATGTCAATGTCTCCGTTTCCGCGTGCATTCAGGGACGATTCGGAGTCAACGTCAATGTTCAGTTGCATCTGTTCCGTGGCCCGGATGTGCAGTTTGAGGCTCAGGTCGCTTTGGGCTTCCTCCTGGGTCTGGGAGGCCATCATGACTTCGTAAGGGTCCGTTTCGTTTTCTTCCGGCGCCGTTTGGAAGCGGAGCATTTCCCTGGAGCGGTCTTCGGCACTGCCGTCCAGGGAGATATGCATGTCTCCACTCCGGGTGGTAGCGTTGACCTCCAGCAGGATCCGGTTCAGCGGACCCGTGATGTCGGCGGTACCGGTGGCTGTAGCATTGCCATACAGGAGGGAATTCGTGCCGCGGGGAATGTCCATGACCTTCATGTTGGTCAGCTGCAGGTGGGTGTCCAGTGCGAGTTCCCTGAATGCGTTCATCAGGAGGCTGCCCTGCACCGTGCCTTTGCCGCCCAGTCCGTCAGTGATTTGCAATTGATTGAAGTGCAGGCCTTTATCGTCCAGCGAAAGCGGGCCGGAGGCGTGGTAGTTGACACGGGTAAAGTCCACTTGGAGCAGGCCGTCGTCCAGTCGGAGTCCGCTGCTGTCCAGGTGCGGCTCCTTAAGGGTGCCGTCCAGCTCCACATGGCCGCTCAGGTACCCGCGGAACTCGGCGAAAACATCCTTCAGGAACGGGGCGGCATAGCCCATGTTGAAATGATCCATGCTGGCTACCGCGTGGATGGAACCGTCGGACGGCTTCAGGTAGCCGCTGGCGTTGATGTTGTTTTTCCCGGCCAGGAAGTTGCTTACTTCCAGGTTGAAGCGCTGGTCTGACTCGTCCCAGTTGCTGGTGATGTCCAGTTGTCCCATCCGGTGACCGGCCACGTAGGTGGAGTCACAGCGGATGTTGGCAACGAGGCTGATGGACGGCGCCGAGGGGGAAAGCAGCAGGGCTTTGCCGGTGGCATGTCCCTCGAGCGTGGGCAAGATGCCGCTCAGGGTGTTGAGCAGGCCGATGTCGAATTTCTCCATGGTTACCGTCAGGGTGTCCGTACGGTCCGGAGACAAGACGCCATCAACCAGCAGAATTTCGTCGTCGTGCCGGGCCATGAGCTGTTTCACGGAGAATGCCTTGCTTCCGTACTGGATTTCGCCGCTGGAGATACCCCAGCCGTTCCCTTTGTAGTAGAGGTTGGAGGGCAGGGCGCGGGCGCTCACGACCAGGCCGTCTTTGTTACGGTCCAGATCTCCGGATACGTACAACTCTGCGCGGGTGTTTTCCTGTTCTCCGTTGTCGAAGGTGTAGCCCAGGCCCACCTGGTTGTTGTCGGCAAAGAGGGAAATGCGGTTGTTCAGGATTTGCGCACCGGAAAGGGAGATTTGTTTGCTGGTGAGCGAGGCGGTCTGAACGGCGTTTCCATTGTCGAAGTCCAGCTGAACGTCCTTGATGAACTTGTCTTGGTAGGCAATGCGTCCGGATTTTACCTGCGCGGTAACCAGGCCCGTCTTGTCCACGTTGAGGGACAGGCGGGTTTTCTTCTCCAGATACAGGCCGGGAACCAGGAAATTCCACAGCAGCTGGGAACCTTTGACATGCATGTCCAACTGGTAGGTGGCGCCTGCCCAGGGCTCCGGCGCTTCCTTCAGCAGTGCGGGAACGTCGCGATGGACAATCAGGTATTTGAGGTCGTTGACAAAGCGGGCGGGGGCGGCATCGCCCACATAGGAAACGTCCAGGAAACTGGATTCCAGGTGAATTCGGCTCACATTGTCATTGGCATGCGCCTGTACGGTGACATTGCCAAGCTCGTCCCGTCCGGTTTCGCTTTCCAGCCAGATGTTGTTCAGGTGAATGTCGCCCAGCAGGTCCTGTGTCTCCGTGCGGAGGAAGTTGGACCTGGCCTGGAAACTGATTTTGGAATGTGGACGCTTGTCCAGATGCAGGGCATAGAGGTCCGCATAGCCCAGCGAGGCGAAGAAGCGATAAACGGCGTTTTGCGTGTTGCGGGACAGGTTGAATGTGCCCTGGAAAAGGAAACTCAGGTTGGGGTCTGCGGCGATGATGCGTCCGTCAAAGGAGTCTTCGTTGTAAACGCCCGCAGCGGAGATGGCGGTGTAGTCATACTCCAGGGCTTGCAGGTGGAAGATGTGCAGGGAATCCAGCCGGACGTGCATTTTCTCGCCCAGGGTGGCTTCCAACCCGCTTTCCATGGTGAGCGGGCCCAGTGACGGGGTGTTCAGAAGGCGGCCCAGGTGCAGGTCTTCTGTCCGGATGGCTCCGCCAATGACGACAGGTGCCTGGGTGCTGATGATATTCTTCAGGGTGGCATCGGCACGGACTTGGCCAATCCGGGAGTGGAAATGGCCTTTCACCTTCAGTTTGTCCAGGGTTCCTGCCAGGTTACCGGCGAAACGGAAATGCTCGCCGCGGGCCAGTTTCCTCAGGTCCAGGTCTGCTTCCGGGGCCCAGGATTTGATAAAACCGCCCAGCCCGGTCATCGAGAAACGGAACTCCTCCAGCTGCATGTCGAAGCGGGTGTCTTCAATGGCCGGAAGGCCGGTAATGGTCCCATGTCCGCGCAGCTGTACGTCATGGTTGTCATCCTCGATGCGGAGGGCTTCCAGTTGCAGCTGGTCCACCGTCCCGCTCACGTGCCCGCGGAGACGGCCTTCGAAGGTAATGCCGCCCAGGCCGTCGGCAAAATAGCTGATGGTGGGCATGGAGATGACGGAACCGTCCGCGATGTACGCATCCAGGCGGATTTTGTGGATGAAGTCGGCGTAGTCGGCAATGGCGCCGTCCATGATAAAGCGGCTCAAATGGGCGTCCGTGTTGCCGCTCTGCAGGTGCAAACCGTCGATGGTGACGTTTTGCAGGCCCACCTGGACATGTTGGGCCGATGCCATGCCAATCCGGAAACCGGAGCTGGTTTCCCGGGCGATGAGACGCTGCACTTCGCCGGTGATGA
>CAMZCW010000066.1 GCA_947305045.1 uncultured Bacteroidales bacterium
GTGTGGAGGCCATCAAGCACATGGTGTTCCCGGATGCCAAGTACCGCTGCGCCGTCAAGGCCGTGGACAAGAACGATGAGGCCAAGGTGGGCGATGCCCTCAACAAGATTGCCGCCCAGGATCCCACCATCGGCGTGGAATATTCCAAGGAACTGCGCCAGACCATCCTTACCGGCATGGGCGAGCAGCACATCAACTACGTGAAGTGGAGAGTCACCAACGAGTTCAAGCAGAACATCGAACTCTACGCTCCCAAGGTGCCGTACCGCGAGACCATCACCAAGATTGCAACGGCCCAGTACCGTCACAAGAAGCAGTCCGGCGGCGCCGGTCAGTTCGGTGAGGTGCATCTGCTGGTTTGCCCGTACGTGGAAGGCCAGGAAGCTCCCAAGAACTTCAAGATTGATGGCAAGGATGTAGTGTTCAACTTCAAGAGCCAGGACATCACGGACCTGGAGTGGGGTGGCAAGCTGGAATTCTACAACTGCGTTGTGGGTGGTTCCATCGACCTTTCCTTCATGCCCGCTATCCTCAAGGGTATTAAGTCCAAGATGGAAGAAGGCCCGCTCACCGGTTCCTACGCCCGCGACATCCGCGTGTATGTGTACGACGGTAAGATGCACCCGGTGGATTCCAAGGAAATCGCCTTCATCATCGCTGGCCGTAACGCCTTCAAGGAGGCCTTCCGCAATGCCGGTCCCAAGATCCTGGAGCCCATCTACAATGTGGACATCTTCACTCCCAACGAGTATGTGGGTCCTTGCATGAGCGACCTTAATACCCGTCGCGGCATGATCATGAACCAGGATATGGAGAAGGGCTTCACCGTGCTGCACGCCCGCGTGCCGCTGGCCGAGCTCTACCGCTACTCCACCATCCTCAGCTCCCTCACCGGCGGTTCTGCCACCTTCCAGATGAAGTTCGCGGAATACGTCCAGGTGCCGGCCGACGTCCAGACCAAGCTGCTGGCCGAATACGCCGCCCAGGAACAGGAAGAGGACTAAAGTATTGAGATACTCTTATGAAAACTTTTGTCAAACTCCTTGGGCTTTTTTGCTGCCTGACAGCTCTGTTTAATTCCTGTAACATTCATGAATATCCTCCAGAGGAGCATTATATGCTAGAAATTGATGGAGATTTATGGTGGGTCAAACATCAAGATATCGCGACATTGGGAGGCCTTGTAATCAGCGGAGACTGGACAACGCCCGGCTCGGGGAGTTTTCATTTTGTTCAAGTCCATGTAGCCAAGTCTAAAATCATCTTTCAAGATGGCAAAGAAACACGGTTCACTAATTGTCACCAAATTGACCCTGCCAAGAAATATACTGTGACAGTATGGGATCATAACGATGGTACATCTACCACTACAGTCCGGTTTTTTCATGAAAATTTGACAGGAGTATGGTATTACGAAGGTGATCGTTTGGTACTGAGAGACAATAATAATGAAGTATACAAAAAGATAGAGCTGGAGTATGGTGGGCCTGTGAGTAAAGGTGGTTGTGTCTCAGCAAGATGAGTTTGACGGGTGCGAAACCCACACAAATTACCCCCGAGAGCCAATTTTTGGTTATCCCGGGGGTATTTTTATACCTTTTTACCCCCCGGAGTATAGCGTTTTTGGGATTCTTTTGTTACTTTTGTAACAATCAGCCACATTATCGCTATGAAACAAACCTATTTGGAACCTGACGTGCAGGTACTGTTCCTCTCTATGGAGAACAGAGTCCTCACCGCCAGCAATGAGGGATTCGACGTAAATCCGTTCGATCCCGGATTCTCTTCACCGTCACCTTTTCCCGATTTCACCTTTTAATTGAGCGCGCTATGAAAAAGAGTTTTATTATTGCTTTGATAGCGGTATTCCCGCTCATGTTTTCCTGTTCAAAGGAAGTATCTGTAGAGGCGACGGAGGTAGAAACGCCTGAAATACAGGTGGCTCCGTGGATTCCCGTGGAGTATAAAGAGGTGGAAGCCCTTCCAGGTAACCATATCTTAACCGCTGGTTTTGGTGATGATACCAAGTCACATTTAGTAATGAATGGGACGGGAACCCATGCCGACATTCTGTTTGACAGCGGGGATTCATTTAAAATGATGGGCTATACTACAGATTATTATCAAACTGCAAATTATTCAACTTCCCAGACCGGTGCGAAAGTAGATTTTTCTACAGGGACTACTATTGATTATACAGAGAATGGCCTGCATTGCGTATATCCCGCTTCTGCTTTTCAGGGGCTTACATTCATTGTTTCTGAGGAGTATATTAGGGTAGGTATCCCTTCGGCTCAGACGGCTGTTGCCAATGGTGTGGATCCTAAAGCAAATTTATCGTATGCACAGGCAGCTTCGCAAAGTGCGGATTTACATTTCAAGAATGCGGTTTCACTTATTAAATTCCGTCTGTCAGGTGCTGTTATCAGCCAGGTTAAATCCATTTCTTTTAAAAGTGTCTCAAAAATAGCCGGTGACTTTCTCCTTTCTCTGGCAAGCAGCAATCCGGCTTTTGCATCTGGTACTTATGATGGATTGAACAATTCTCGCGAGGTGGTTCTATCCGGTGATGATTTCGCCGAGGGTGTAGATTATTACATTGCACTTGCTCCCTGTAATCTTGATGGATTCACTATGACCTTTTCCAATAGTGATGGCAAAAAGAAGGTTAAAAAGGTATTTAATGGCTCTCTTCTTTTAAACCGTTCCACCATTACTGATTTTGGCACAATTGCATTGGGGGACAGTTTCCCCGCCGCAGAACCGGCGCTTACTCCCTATATGTCCGCCACGGCAGGAGCTAGCAAAGCTGTGACCATCTGTGTTATTCCGGACGGTTTTAGGGAAAGCGAGTTGGATGACTATGAATTACAGGCCAAATCGGGTATTGATGCGCTCTTTAACACGGAACCCTATAAAACTTATAAGAACTACTTTAACGTATGGATTCTTAAAAAAGCATCAAATGAAAGCGGCGCTAATAAAACGGATGGAAGCGGAAACATAACCGAAGCCCATGACTGCTACTTCCAGTCAAAGTGGGGTGGTGCCAATTACTCCGACATGAGCGCAAATGAAAACAGGGTTTACTCTTTTGTGGAAGATAACTGTCCTGATTTATTGAATGGAAGTCATACAATTAGTGAAGTTCCCATTCTCATTATTATCAATGATAGCCGTTATGGAGGTATAGCCCATAGCTCTGGTTCGGGAAAGACCTATTGTATGGTTCCAATCACTAGCGGAACCTTGAGCTGGTCTTATCCCGATACCGAAGCTGCCAGTGTAGATGCAACGCCATCGAATACTCGGGCAGTATCGTCAGAGGAAAAAGAAACTTACGGACTGAAGAATTCGGGAACTTGGCGCAATACATTAGTACACGAGTTTGGTGGCCACAGTTTTGGCCGACTGCTGGATGAGTATTGGTATTCCTCTTATTATGGATCAGGAGGCGAAATCAGTTCTCATAACTGGACGGTTCCTTTCGGCCTTAACATTTCCGGTACAAGAACTAATGAAGATACCCCTTGGTCAGCTCTGTTAACAGCTGCAAATAAAGATAAGATGACAGCAACAGGAAAGACAACACAGTATTCTCGTATTGGTGTTTTTCAGGGAGGGCAAGTATCCATGTTCAACCGTTGGCGCAGTGAACGTATCAGCTGCATGATAGATAACCGTTTCTATTTTTCCACATGGCAAAGGTGGTTGATTGTGAACCGGATAATGACATTGGCCGGGGCCGCCGCGGTGGATTTTGATACTTTCCTTGCCCATGATGTGCCAGAAGACCCGGTGCGTGATTCGGGCACTCCTGTCATGTTGCCGGACGGTTTGGTTAATAGCATCCCTCCTGTACCTGTACCGATGCTACCCCCGCCCGTTTTCCACGAGGATTGGTAGTTTTTGTTAATCGAATCTGTGTCAATTATTTAACTGAATACCCTGCCGGCAAAGTGCAGCAGGGTATTCTTGTAAGCAATTGAGTATGAAAGTATTGCTCAAAACCCTGTTCCTTCTGCTGCTGGCCTCTTGCGTTGGTGGCCCGTACCACAATGACTTCCTGGCGCGGCGGGAGGCGGATAATGGCGCGCTGAAGCCGTTTATGGCGCTGCCGGAGGGGATATCGGCCCGGGAAAGGGAGGCGCTGGAGTTCCTTTATGCGTACATGCCGGCGGCCGATGTTACGGACTACAGTCCGGAATTCTACCTGCAGAGCGTGCGGCAGAGCTTCCGGGCCCGCGAGGAGATGGGCTGGAAGGTGCCGGAGCGGGAGTTTCGCCACTTTGTGCTGCCGCTAAGGGTGAACAACGAAAGCCTGGACAGTGCCCGGACGGTCTTTTACCGGGAACTGAAGCCCCGCGTAGAGGGAAAAACCATGCAGGAGGCCATTCTGGAGGTAAATCACTGGTGTCATGAGAAGGTGACCTACCAGCCTTCGGACGCGCGCACCATGTCGCCCCTGAACTTGGTCAAGAACACCTTGGGCCGATGCGGGGAGGAATCCACCTTCACCGTAACGGCGCTCCGAAGCGTGGGTATTCCCGCTCGGCAGGTGTACACCCCGCGGTGGGCGCACACGGATGACAACCACGCATGGGTGGAGGCCTGGGCCGATGGGGAGTGGCACTTCCTGGGCGCCTGCGAGCCGGAACCCGTGCTGGATCTGGGATGGTTCAACGCCCCCGCCTCCCGCGCGATGCTCATGCACACCAAGGTCTTCGGCAAGTACGATGGGCCGGAGGAAGTGGTGCTGGAGAGCCCCAATTACACGGAGGTGAACCTGATTGACAATTATGCCCGTACCGCCCTGATCCATTTCCGGATATTGCTGCCCGGCGGAACCCCCGCCAGCGGCGCCCGCGTGGACTTCTGCATCTACAATTACGCGGAATTCTATCCTGCCGTAACCAAGTATGCCGATGCTGACGGCCGCACTTTTCTTAGCGCCGGCTTGGGCGACATGCTGGTCTGGGCCTCCAAAGACGGCGCCTTCGGCTATGCGAAAGTCTCCTTCGGCCAGGACGCCGATGTGGGTATCACGTTAAACGGTCATTCTGGTTCAAACAGTCATTCTGAGCGCAGCGAAGAATCCCTCACCATTGTCCCTCCTGCAGAAACGGCTAATCTTCCGGAAGTTACGCCGGAACTTCGGGCTGCGAACAACCGCCGCTTTGCCCAGGAAGATTCCCTGAGGCATGCCTACGAAGCCACTTTCCCGGCAGGGGACAAGGCCCGGGGCAACTGGCGCACCATCCAGGCTTTCCGCCAAAAAGAGAACCAGGAACGAGTGAACCAGGTGCTGACCGCCCTCAGCACCAAGGACCTCCAAGACATAACTCCGGAACTACTGGAGGATTATTATTCGGCCGAAAACTTCCTGGGCGCCCGGGTGGAGGACGAATTCCTTACGCCTTTCTATGGTTTTTTCCGGGAGCATCCGCTGCCCGTGAGAACCCCGCAGGAACTGGTGCAGTGGGTACAGGAGAACATAACCATTGACGATAACCCCAGGGCCTGGAACATCCCCATGTCGCCCGCAGGTGTGTATCTAAGCCGGAAGGCAAGCCCCCGTTCCCGGGACATTTTCTTTGTATCGGCCGCCCGCGCCCTGGGTTTTGACATGCAGAAAGATCCCGTAACGGGAAAGGTTCCTTACCTGGACGGCGAGGTGGAAAAGGCTCCCAAGGGGACGCTGCGGCTCACTTATACGCCATCGGCCAGCCTGGACAATCCCAAGTACTACAGCCATTTCACCCTGTCCAAGCTGGAGGACGGAAGGCCGCGCCTCCTTACTTTTGACGAAGGGGAAGTGGATATGGGCGGCGGCGTGGACTGGGCGCACGTGTTCAAAGACGGCTACCCGCTGGACGCCGGAGAATACTTGCTGGTATCCGGAAACCGCCTCTCGGACGGCTCTGTGCCCGTTTCCATGGCCATCTTCACGCTTCCGGCCGATGAAACCACCACCGTGGAACTAAGGATTGAGGAACCCTCGGACGGCGTGCCTGTCATCGGCTCGTTTGATGCCGAAACCCTTTTCCTGCCGGAAGGCGGCGCATCGGCATCCGTCCTGTCGGCCGTGGGCAGGGGCTTTTATGCCCTGGCGGTTCTGGAGCCCGGAAAGGAGCCCACGAACCATTTCCTGCGGGATTTGGCGGCAGCCAGGGAACAGTTGGAGAGCTGGAGCCGGCCCATCGTCCTGCTTTGCCCGGATCAGCCTTCCCTGGAGCGTCTGCAAAAGGAATTGAAGGAAGGCCGATACGGCAAGCTGCCCTCTACGGTGCTCTTTGGCGTGGATGAGGGCGCCGTCCTTGAAGGCATCACTGCCGGAATGCAGCTGAAAAAGCCCGCACGCCTGCCGCTGGTAATCCTTGCCGATACCTTTAACCGCGTGTTCTTCTGCTCGGAAGGGTACAGTATCGGCCTTGGCGAGCGGATTGCGGCCCTGGTATTCCGTTTTTAACGGAAGAATCGCTTATACCTAAAAAAAATTCTGTAAATTTGTGGGACTGATAACCGGACCTGAGATGCAGAAATCTTTGCGCAGTATCCTAATGGGCTTTGCCCTTATGTTCTGCCTTGCCGCCTGTCGGCAAAACTGCCATTATACCGTTATCATCTCCCTGGACGGCAACCGCTGGGACTATCCGGACTACTACGAAATGCCCTTTTTCGACTCCCTGGCAACCGTGGGGGTGAAGGCGCGGATGGAACCGTCTTTCCCGTCCTCTACCTTTCCCAACCATTACACCATGGCAACGGGATTGGTTCCAGACCATAATGGACTGGTAAACAATAGTTTCTGGAATCCGGCCACCCAGCACGGCTATGCGTTAAGCGACCCTGAATCCCGCTACGACCCCAGGTATTATCTGGGCGAACCCGTCTGGCAGACCGCCCAGAAGCAAGGCGTGAAATGCGGGGTAATCTATTGGGTGGGGTCCGACATCCCCATCGGCGGAATGTATCCCACCTATTACCGGAAATGGGACGATGAGCCCCACTGGACCTTCGAGGAACGGGCCGATGAAATTGTCCGCCTGCTGAGCCTCCCGGAAAAGGACCGTCCCCGTTTGGTGATGGGTTACTTTGACGAGCCGGACCACCAGGGCCATGTCAATGGTCCTTTTGCTCCCGAAACTAAGGCCATGGCCGAAGAGATGGACGCCCTCATGCACAAACTCTATCTCCGCCTTAAAGCACTGCCCTATGGTGATAAGATCAACTTTATCGTGGCCGGAGACCATGGAATGACGGAAATCTCCCCGGAACGGTTTGTGGCCTGGTACGATGTGGTTCCGCAGGAGTGGGTGGAGCGGATGTCCGGATCCATTCCCACCAGTATTTGGGTAAAGGACGGTTATGTGGACAGCCTCTACAACAGGCTTGCTCCCATTGAGCACCTGAATGTCTGGCGGCACGGGGAAGTGCCGGATTATCTGAATTACGGAACGTCGGACCGGCTGGGGCAGCTGATCGTTTCCCCGGATTTGGGCTGGCAGTTCAATTTTGCCCCGTCCCGGAATAAAGGTACGCACGGCTTTGACTGTAAGGAAACCGATATGATGGTTGCCTTCCGGGCCGTGGGACCGGATTTCAAGCAAGGCTACGAAGCTCCTTTCACAGAAGGGGAACAGTCGGCCTTCCGCAATATAGACCTGTATCCTTTGCTCTGTAAGTTATTGGGAGTGAAGCCCGCCCCGGTGGACGGAAAACTGGAAAGAATCCAAAAAATCCTGAAATAATATGAAACTTGACGGAAGACGCGAAAGCACCAATGTAGAAGACCGCCGCGGAATGAGTGGCGGCAAAGCTGCCGGTCTGGGACTGGGCGGTATAGCTATTGTGGCCATCATTACCCTTATGATGGGTGGTAACCTGGGCGATGTGCTCCAGAACGTCCAGAACAGTGGCGGACTGGGCTTTAACACGGAAAGCAACTATGAGTCCACGCCGGAGTACGAGGAACTGGCTACCTTCTCCAAACAGGTCCTGGCCCTCACGGAGGATGTCTGGGCTCCCTATTTCAAGCAGAACGGTCTGGGAACCTACCGTAACCCCACGCTGGTGCTGTATTCCGGCGCCACCGCAACGGCCTGCGGTACCGGCCAGGCGGCCATGGGCCCGTTCTACTGCTCCGGAGACGAGAAGCTGTATATAGACCTAAGCTTCTTCGCCACCATGAAGCAGCAGCTGGGTGCCGATGGAGACTTCGCCTATGCCTATGTGATTGCCCATGAGGTAGGTCACCACGTGCAGAACCTGCTGGGAACCCTGGGCGAAGCCCATCAGCAGATGGCCCGGATGAACAAGACGGACTCCAACCGCATGAGCGTGCGCATTGAACTCCAGGCCGACTGTTATGCCGGCGTCTGGGCCCACTACATCGACGAAGTCCTGGACGACGACGACCTCATGGAGGCCATCAAGTGCGCCCAGGTAATCGGCGACGACTACCTGCAGAAGAAGTCCCAGGGCTATGCTGTGGAGGAATCCTTCACCCACGGTACCGCCGCCCAGCGTATGCGCTGGCTCAAGAAGGGCATGACCACCGGTGACCACCGCCAGGGCAACACCTTCTCTCTCAGCGACAGCCAGCTGTAGGGGCTATTTAATCGGCACAAAAAAACCGCCTGTCGGAATTCCGGCAGGCGATTTTGTTTTTAGCTGTTGCTATCTCTTAGAAGCGGAAGGAGATACCAGCGGTTACAGTGGGGCTGTAAGCAGCGTAACCAACCTGTGCGGTGAAGGCCATGCTGTCGCTGAAGGAGAAGTGCATACCCACGAACTCGTTGGAATAGAATCCACGATAGCTATAGTAGGTACCGAAGTCGTGATAGTAACCGGCGGCGAAACCAATGTGAACCTCAAATTTCTCCGAGAGATTGAGACCATAGGTTACACGGGGAGCGGCGCTGAGGGTCTTCCAATACTTGTTGGCCTCGAAGCCCACCTGACCACCAATGGTGAAGTGACCTTTCCACCAGCTGTCTACCAGCACATAGTCGAATGCACCGATGCCACCGAAAGCGAGGCTGCCATACCAAGGGTCGATACCGCCGAGGACGGAGACGACCATGGTACCCTTGGACCACTGATCCTCGATAGCGTTAGCCTTTACGGCCATGCTCATGCCAATGATGGCAACTGCAAGAATAGCAATGATTTTTTTCATAATGAAGTTAGTTTTTAAATGGTTTGTACACTATTTAATTAATACCTTACTTGCGGAAAAACTTTGTAAAAGTAGGTAATTCTTTCTAAAAAACCAAATTTCACCATATTAAACCATTATTCCTCCTTGGCCGGAGCGGGGCGCATCATCATGGCCCAGGGGTTGAAAGACTCCACCAGGCTCAGGAATTCGCGGTCCGGGGCGTTGAGCATCTTGCTCTCCAGGGAGAACATCATGGTAGGGGCTTCTTCGGGCGTATAGGCCGGCCATTCAGGGATTTCCTTGCAGTTGGGATTGCCGGTGCGCATGAAAGCCAGCAGGGCGGCCGACATCTGGTCGGAGACTTTGCGGGGTTCGGCGCCGCCGCCGGTGTGGGTGACCATCAGGTCCGTATTCTTGAACCAGTAGCTGATGTCGGAGCAGTGGAAGGCGCGGATGCGGCCGCCGAACAGCGGCGCATTGTAGTCGAACCAGGCGAGATAGACCGGGGTGCCCTGCGCGAACTTGGCATCGGCCGTGGCCAGGACGTTCTTGCGCTGGGCCACGGTGAGGTTCACCAGCTCGATGGGCTTCTTGTCCGGGAAGGCGGCCTGGTAGGCCTTGAGGATGTCCTCGGCGTTGGCCTGGCCGAACTGGTCACGGACCATGGCCACGGCGCCTGCGAAGTCGATGTTCTCAAGTTCGACGTTCTCCTTGCTCAAGGCGAACTCGGAGGAGGTGGTGCAGAGCATCAGGGGCACATTCTTGGCCACGTCGTCCTTGAAGAAACCGTCGGCGGGAAGGACCTCGCCGTCGGCGACCGGGGAGAAGCCGCCCATTCCGCCGCCGCCGAGTTCGGCCGCGACCTTGTGGGCCAGCTCATAGTACTCTTCCCAAGGCATCTGCTGGAGCTTCTTCACGTCGCCCTTCACGGTCTTGAGGATGGCCGCGCCGATGGCCTTGGAGGAAGCGGGATCGGTCGCGGAAGTGGCGTTGCCGCTCAGCGCAACCGCCTTATGGACAAGGCCTTTCGCGGAAGGCATCGAAATCACGTCGCACACCTTCGCGCCGCCGCCGGACTGGCCCATGATGGTCACGTTGCCGGGGTCACCGCCGAAGTTCGCGATGTTGTCATGGACCCACTGCAGGGACGCGACGAGGTCCATCACGCCCACGTTGCCGGAGTTCTTGAAGGCCGGGCCCGCGGCGGAGAGGTCGGAGAAGCCGAAGGCGTTGAGCCGATGGTTCACGCTCACGAACACGATGTCCCCCGCGCGGGCGAGGTTCGCGCCGTGGTAGCCGTCCTGCTCGATGCTGTTGCCGGCGGAGAAGCCGCCGCCGTGCATCCACACCAGGACCGGGCGCTTCTTGCCGTCCGGGGCCGGGGTCCACACGTTCAGGTTCAGGCAGTCTTCACTCACGTCGTAGTAGTTCCAGTGGTCCGTGAAGGTGCTGG
>CAMZCW010000067.1 GCA_947305045.1 uncultured Bacteroidales bacterium
TTCGAGCGCCTGCTGCTCTTTGTCACCGGCATGGCCAACATCCGCGACGTCATTCCGTTCCCCCGCACCCCTAAAAACGCAGAATTTTAACCTACTATATTATGCTTGTAATTGGCATTGCCGGTGGATCCGGTTCAGGCAAAACAACGGTTGTAAAAACCATCGTCAACCAGCTGCAGGGCCGTGTAGTCGTTATCCCCCAGGATTCCTACTACAAAGACTCCAGCCATGTGCCCGTGGAAGAGCGGAAGAACATCAACTTCGACCACCCGGACGCCATTGACTGGAAGCTCATGTGCCAGCAAATCCGTGAGCTCAAGAGCGGGAAAACCATTGAGCAGCCCATCTACTCTTACCTCACCTGCTCCCGTTCCACCACGGAGACCATCACCGTGGAACCGGCCGATGTCATCATCGTGGAAGGCATTCTCATCTTCACCTGCAAAGAGTTGCGGGACCAGATGAATATCAAGATTTTTGTGGATGCCGATGACGATGACCGCCTCATGCGCATCATCGTGCGCGACATTGCGGAGCGTGGCCGCACCATCGAAACCGCCATTGAGCACTACTGCGACACGGTGAAGCCCATGCACCTGCAGTTCATTGAGCCCTCCAAGCGCTATGCCGATATCATTGTTCCGCAGGGCGGGCACAATAAGGTAGCGATTGACATCCTTACCACCACGGTGGAAAAGGCACTGCAACAGAAAAAGACCAAACACCGCAAATGAGATTGAGCCCGGACCGCCAAGCAGGACTGTTTATCACCGTGAGCATACACCTCGCGGTGATAATCGTATTGCTGGCGGTACGGATTGGCTATCAGGTACAACGGGAAAACAGTTTTGTGCTGGACTTTACACAGCAGGAGGAACTGGAACGGCAGCTGGATCAGGAAAAGCTGCACCAGATAGCAGAAGAAGACCTGGAGCACTTGCTGCAAACTGCCAGGGCCGTGCAAAGTTCCCAGATGAGGAACGTGGCCGTGGACCGCAGCGCACTGAAAGATGACAAAGGCATTGACGCAGACCAGCTGTACCGGGATGCGGAACGCCTGGCACAGGAACTGAAGGACGGGCAGCACAGGCAGGAGGAGGCCGATGAGGAGGCCTTCGCCGCCACGCAGCCAAGTCCTGTCAAGGAAGAAATACAGGAGCCGCGGCCATACAGCGGCCCGTCGGTGCTGTCCTGGAGCCTGGACGGCCGAAAAGCTTCGCACCTCCCCATTCCGGCCTACCGTTGTTACGGTGCCGGAGAAGTTACGGTAATTATCACTGTAAACAACCAGGGCACCGTGGTAAACGCCAAGGTGGACGATAAACTCTCCGCCGCAGACGACTGCCTGAGAACCTTCGCCACCCGCGCTGCCCGCCTGTCCAAATTTTCGGCCTCCCCTATTGCCCCCGCACGGCAGATGGGAACCATTACATACGCTTTTATCGCGCAATAGAGTATGAAAGAAAACGACGCCGTTCTGGGTCCTGAGAAACTGCAGGACATGCTCGGGCTCAAAGGAGCCTTTGGCAAAATGGTCGCCAAGCTGGTGATCAAGGCACTTGAGATAGACAAGGTAAACGCAATCCGTCCCAAATATGCCGGAGAAAACGCCGCGGACTTTGCCCGTGACATCATCAAAGAGGTGGGAGTCCGTTATGAGGTTCCCCCGGAGCAGGTAGCCCTTATCCCTGCAGAAGGCGCCTTCATCACGGTATCCAACCATCCTATCGGCAGTATCGACGGTCTCATCCTATGCGATATGGTAGGCCATCGCCGGCCGGACTACAAACTCATGACCACCTATCTGCTGTCGCTCATTCCGGAGCTTAAGGACAGCTTCCTTCCTGTGGACAATTTCTCCTCGGATCTGGTCGCCGGCAACGTGGATAGCATGCGTGCTGCCAAGGAGTTCCTTCAAGCGGGCGGAGGAATGGGTTTCTTCCCTGCCGGAGAGGTATCGACCTACCAGGAAGGAGAACTGCGAAACTCCTTAGGGAATGAGCCGGTTATTGAGGACATTCCCTGGTCCAAGACCATTGCCAAACTCATCAAACGGTCCAGGGTGCCGGTGATTCCCATTTACTTCGATGGAGCCAACTCAGAGAGTTTCCACCGCCTGGGCAAGATTCATCCGCGCCTTCGCACCATTCGCCTGGTACACGAACTGTTTAACAAGAAAGGGACAGTAATGAAGGTCCGGATTGGCATGCCCATCCAGCCCTCCGAATACGCCGACATGGACCCGCACACGCTGTCCGCCTATTTGCGCAACCGCACCTATGCACTGGAAGCACAGTGCCAGCAGGAGCCTGTGGCCGAGACACAAACCCATCTGCAGCCCCTGGCCGCCCCGGTAGATCCCGCACTGGTTCGGGAAGAGATGGAGCGCATTACTAACCGTGTGGTCTTTACCTCCGGCGACTACCGCTGCTACCTGGTTCCCTCTTCGGAAATTCCCAACACCATGAAAGAACTCGCGCGTCTGAGGGAAATGGTGTTCCGTGCCGTAGGCGAAGGCACCGGGCTGCCGCAGGACACAGACCAATATGACACCTATTACAGGCAGCTCATCCTCTGGAGTATTTCCAATCAGGAAATTGCCGGCGCCTACCGCATTGGCGTAGGCAGTGAGCTCATGGCCCGGCCGGAAGGAGCCCGTAGCTTTTATTCAGACTCCCTGTTCCACTTCCAGGACGGCCTCACGCCCTATCTGCCCAAGGCCATGGAACTGGGCCGAACCATTATCCTCCCCCAGTATCAGCGGGATGTGACCACCCTCAAACTCCTGCTGTCCGGCATCCTTACCTCCATCGGGCGCATTCCCGGCATGGAATATACCCTTGGCCCCGCCAGTATCAGCAACAGCATCCCTTACTTCTATAAGAGCCTCATTGTGCACTTTATGCTCAAGAACTGCGCCGCACCGGATGCCGCCTCCATGGTAAAACCCGCCCATCCTTTCCAGCCGGATTTCCTCCGTGTAAACCCGGACAGCCTGCTGGTCAATTGCCACAGCCTGGACGACCTGGACCGTCTTATCCTGGCGCTGAGCGACGGGCAGTACCGCCTGCCGGTCCTCCTGCGCAAGTATGTTTCCTTTGGCGCCCGGGTGGTTGGGTTCAACGTGGATCCGGACTTCTCCAACTCCCTGGATGCCTTTGTGCTGCAGTGGGTCCATGACATGCCGGAGAACTCCTTCCAATCCATGGGCAAAATGCTCACGCCGGAGGAACTGGACGAAGTCAGAGTCCGCACCCAAAGAGCCGTCTGAGTATGCCCTTTCTGCTCGCCCTCCTGCTGTCGTTCCTGCCGTACGTAAATCCCTTCGTGGGAACGGATGCGCATGGCCATACTTTTCCGGGGGCGGTCGCTCCCTTTGGCCAAATTCAGCTGAGTCCGGATACCAGACCCCAGGCAGGCGACTGGGACGGCTGCAGCGGCTATCACTACTCAGACAAAGTCATTTACGGTTTTTCGCACACGCACCTGAGCGGCACCGGCTGTGACGACTGGTGCGACATCCTGGTCACCCCCGGCGGAAAGCCGTCCCATTTCTCACACAAACGGGAGCAAGCCTCCCCCGGTTTCTATCAGGTCTTTCTGGACGATACCCACGTGCTGGTCCAACTGGTTGCCGGCCGTCGCAGTGCCCTCCACGACTATACGTTTGTGGAGAACGAGGCCAGCTTTACCGTGGACCTCGGGCACCGGGATCCGCTGGCGGCTTATGAGCTGAAGGTGGACGGAAACTGCTGCTACGGCTACCGCATCTCCAACAGCTGGGCCCACGGGCAGCAGGTGCACTTCTACCTGGAATTCTCCGCCCCGGTAACAGAGAGCCGGGTCGATGGCGAAAAAGCCACCCTCCTGTTCCGGGAAAGACACGTCCAGGTGCGCGCAGGCATATCTTCCGTCTCCTGGGAAAACGCCCGCGACAACCTCAGGCAGGAATGGCCGGGAGAACTGGCAGAATTCCGTGAAAAGACGGAAAAAGCCTGGAATGCCTATCTGGGCAAAGTAGCATGCCCCTACCCGGACACCGAGCACAAGCGCCGCTTCTACACGGCCCTCTACCACACGGCCATCCATCCTTCGCTTTACTCCGACGCCAACGGCGAATACCGGGGCATGGACGGGCAGGTGCACAAGGCACAAGGCTGGGAACGCTACACGGTTTTCTCCACCTGGGATACCTTCCGCGGGCTGCATCCCCTCCTTACGGAACTTGAGCCGGAGCGCACGGTGGATTTTATCCGCAGCATGCTGTCCATCTGCAAGGAGCAGGGCAAACTGCCCGTCTGGGAGCTTTCCGGCTATGAGACCAACTGCATGATTGGCTACAACAGCGCTCCCATTCTGGCCGATGCCATTATCCGCGGGCTGCCGGGCTTCGACTACGAGGAAGCGTTTCAGGCCATGCTTGCGTCGGCCCGGCAAAAAGATTTTGGACTGGACAGTTTCCGCAAAAACGGACTGGTGCTCTCCGACGACGAGCACGAGTCGGTTTCCAAAACGCTGGAATACGCCTACGACGACTGGTGCGTGGCACAGGTAGCGCTCAAGCTGGGCCATATGGCTGAATACAAGGCGTTTATGCAAAGCGCCCAGTACTGGAAAAACGTACTGGATCCCCGGACATGCTTCATGCGTGCCCGCCGCAACGGCCGTTGGGTAAGTCCCTTTGACCCGCGGGAGGTGAACAACCACTATACGGAGGCCAACGCCTGGCAGTACAGTTTCTTTGTCCCGCACGACATCTCGGGCCTGATTGACGCGCTGGGCGGCCCGGAAGCCTTCGAGGCCCGGCTGGATGCCCTTTTTGAAGCGCCGGAGCAAACGACGGGGCGTACGCAGGCAGACATTACCGGCCAGATAGGCCAGTACGCCCACGGGAACGAGCCGTCGCACCATATCGCTTACCTGTACGATGCTATCGGCAAGAAAGAAAAACGCGAGGCGCGTGTGCGGGAAATCCTGGAAAAGCTGTATTCCGGCGAGCCGGACGGTCTTTGCGGCAATGACGACTGCGGCCAGATGAGCGCCTGGTACGTGCTCTCTTCGCTGGGGAAATACCCCGTATGCCCGGGGGCGCCGCTGGGGACTACCCTTACTGCCATGGAGAACACCCTGGTCCGCAATCCCGCCTTTGTAATGGAAAACGACCTGTTCAAGGATTCCCTCACGGTTGCCCTGGAGGGCCCGGGACAGCTTTATTATACGGTTGCAGGCAGTCCCGCACGCCGCTATGAGGGGCCCTTTACGGTTAAAGACGCGTGCGAACTTACGGCCTGGGCCGAGGAAAACGGAAGGAAGAGTTTTGTCACGCGCAGCCAGCTTAAGCAAGTCAAAAAAGATTGTCTGATCCAGCTGCATTCGCAGTATAGCCGGCAGTATACGGCCGGAGGGGATGACGGACTGATTGACGGGACCCGCGGCAATCGGAACTGGCGCACAGGGGGCTGGCAGGGCTATCTGGGGACCGATTTCGAGGCCGTCCTGGACCTCATGGAAGTGCGGGCCGTGGATACGGTCGGGGTGGGATTCCTGCAAGATGCCCGTTCCTGGATCTGGATGCCGCGCTACGTGGAATTTTCAGGTTCCCTGGACGGGAAATACTATACGCCCCTGGGACGGCTGGAGAATCCGGTAGACGAGCAGGACGGAGCCGTGCAAATCTGGAATGCGGAGATTCCTGTCAAATTCAAGGCACGCTACATCAAGGTGCATGCGGCCACCATCGGCACCATCCCCTCCTGGCATCCCGGTGCCGGGAATCCCGGGTTTATCTTTGTTGACGAGGTATGGGCGCATTACAAGCCTGCTAAACAGTACTCGAAATACGTCGCCAAAGGATTAAGCCTGTGGGAGAGGCTCAAACAGCCCGACCCCAAGCTGGAAACGGAATGGATATACCAGCCGGAAAAAGGCTTTGGGATAGGTGTCGGCTACGAGCTCACGCAGATGGGCGTATTCCTGAACTCGCAAACCAACACGGACGCCGGAACAACCGCGTCGTTCGATTTCAACCTGGAACCGCACAATGCCCACCGCCTGCAGATAAGAGGGACGCTGGGCCCCATATCGGCAGGCTATTCCTATGAACTGAACAAGAAGGACCGTGCTGCCAAAACCTTGTTTTTCAATTACCTGGCCAGTCATTATGGAGCGCAGTTCCAGTATAACCGGTACGACGCCAACATCCTGTACAAAGGAATCCTGCGGGAGGATAACGGTCACGTGGAGAACCTGGGAAGCCGTTTTCCCTCCGACAAGCCCGCCCGGCTGTATCATCTGATTGTCGATGGGTTTTACGCCTTTAACAGGCATCGCTTCGCCTATACGGCCGCCTATAACGGGAAACTGCTGCAGCGTCGTTCTGTCGGCTCGTGGCTGGTTTCCCTCAAGTATATGCAAGGCGACATCCGCCTGGAGCCGGACGACAACACCACCTTCTTCCTGCAGGGGCTGGGCTGGTTCACCACCTACCAACTGTCCGTGGGCGGCGGCTACTCCTACAACTGGGTGCTGTTCCACCGGGATCCGGTGAGCCGCGCCAACCTCCATGGTCTGAGAAATGTGACCTTGAATGTAACGGCCACCCCTACCCTTTCCCTGTTCAACCGGATGGTAACCCGTCAATATGAACGGATCGACGAAACCGGCAAGCCCATTCGGTACACGTCCCAGGTAGCGGACGCCTACCCCATCGACAGCTTTGGTACGCCCAATTTCATTGCCCGCGCGGGCCTTCACGCCGCCTTTGGGCACTTTTTCCTGAACCTTTGGACGGACTACACCTATTTTTACTTCGAAAACGGGGGCAAGGAGTTCAGGCGAGGCAGCGGACTGGTAAAACTCTCCCAGAAAGGCGGGTTCTCCACCTTCAAGATTAACTTGGCACTTAACTATCGTTTCTAAGCATTATGGTATATACGAATCTTACAGACCTGATTGGTCATACTCCTCTCCTCAGACTGCATCCGATGGAAGGTCAGCAGGCCGACATTCTCGTAAAACTGGAGTATTTTAACCCCGGTGGCAGCGTCAAGGACCGCGTGGCCCTGTCCATGATTGAAGACGCGGAGGGAAAAGGCCTCCTGAAGCCCGGTGCCACCATCATTGAGCCCACCAGCGGCAATACGGGCGTAGGCCTGGCCTGGGTGGGCATTGCCAAAGGGTATAAAGTCATACTCACCATGCCGGAAACCATGAGCCAGGAGCGGCGCAATCTGCTGCGCTCCTATGGCGCGGAGCTGGTGCTCACCCCCGGCGCAGAAGGCATGAAAGGAGCCATTGAGAAGGCGCAGGCCCTGCGGGAAGCGCTCCCCGGTTCCATCATCCTGGGCCAGTTCGACAACCCCGCCAACCCCGTCGCACACGAGCGCACCACCGGCGAGGAAATTTGGGCCGATACCGAAGGCAAGGTGGATGTGCTGGTTGCCGGCGTAGGCACTGGCGGTACACTCAGCGGCTCCGGGAAGGCGTTGAAGAAGCATCGGCAGGACATCCAGGTTGTGGCGGTGGAGCCGGCCACATCGGCCGTCCTCTCTACCGGCATTGCCGGAAAGCACAAAATCCAGGGCATCGGTGCGGGCTTTGTGCCCAAAACATACAACGGCAGTATTGTGGACCGCATTCTTCCCGTTGCCGATGACCAGGCCATTGCCGCCGCCCGCATGCTGGCTCAAAACGAGGGCCTTCTGGTGGGCATCTCTTCCGGTGCCGCCTATGCCGGTGCACTGGCCCTTGCCCGCGAGGATGCCTATGCGGGAAAAACCATCGTGGCCGTACTGCCGGACACCGGTGAGCGCTACTTGTCCACCATCCTGTTCGACTACCAGAACTATCCCCTCAAGTAATGAATTCCATCAAAGAGACTTCCGAGCGGCTGCGCTTCCTGATGGACAACATCAAGGACGTGGTGTTCCCCCAGTACAGCGCCGTGCATACGGAGTATGCCCTGCGCGTAGTGCGGGACGTAGTGAGCGCGCTTACTTCCCCGGACATTGCCGTCCGCTTCATGGATGGCCTTCCGGCTGTTAAAGAACTGGTAGAGAGCGATGTGGCTGCCATTGCCAAGAATGACCCGGCGGCCGTGGACCAGCGGGAGATTGTGTTCTGCTACCCGGCCGTCACGGCCATGCTGCACTATCGGTCCGCCCACCTGCTGTACCGGCTGGGCGTGCCGCTGTTTCCGCGCATGATTACAGAGCTGGCACACGCGCAAACCGGTATCGACATTCATCCGGCCGCACAGATTGGGGCGGGGCTGGCGATTGATCACGGGACGGGTATCGTCATTGGTTCTACTGCTGTGATTGGAAACAATTGCGCTTTGTATCAGGGCGTTACGCTGGGCGCAAAGAACTTTGTGTACGACGAATGCGGCCTCCCGCGCGACATCCCCCGCCACCCGCATCTGGAAGACGATGTCACCGTGTACTCCAACGCCACTATTCTGGGAAATATCACCATCGGGAAAGGCTCCGTGATTGGCGGTAACGTGTGGCTCACGCACGGCGTACCGCCCCACTCCCGCATCCTTCAGGGAAAAACCGTGGAATCCTTCACCGACGGCGCCGGGATTTAGTCCGTCATTTTCTGGTAGGCCAGGCGCGGGTCTCCGGAGTCCAGATAAATGATGCCGCAGTAGGAGAATCCGTGTTTGAGGAGGTTGTGCTGCATGATGTGGTTGTCCTTGTGGGTATCCACCCGGATGTTGCTGTCATGGGCGAAGGCAAAGTCCATAATGGCTTGGAAAATGCCGTGCACTTCCGGCAGGCTGGCAATCCGGTGAATGACGTGGTAAGGCGTCGTGTCGTCCAGCCATGCACCCCCGTAAATGGTGCCGTAGGTGGGCTCCGGCGAGGCCATGAAGGTGAAATAGCCTACCACCCGGGCGTCTTCCTCCAGCACATAGCCTTGCTGCAGGTCGATATCGTCCCGAATGACCTCCGCTGACGGATAGCCGTTCACCCACTGGTGCAGGTTGCCGGACGCGCGCATAATGCCCTTGGCCGCCTCCAGGACGGTCATAATGGCCTGAATGTCAGGCGTAATGGCAGGGCGTATCGTCATCGTTCCACAAAGATACAACAATGTGCGGGGTTTTGCAATTGCAACAAAAAAGAGGGGTGCCCCATCAGTCAAATCGACCGAGGCCACCCCTCTATAGTGCGGAGCGCAATTACTGAACCATCTTATCCAGGGAAGTGGGGAGCTTGATATCTGTAGAATTATAGGTAAGCTTCATCTTGACGCCGGTAATATCTACAATCATACCCAGGGCGGAGGAATTGTTCAGTTCCACCTTCACTTTACCGTTATCCATATACCATTTGGTGATTTGGGCCGTATAATTGTTGGTGGCAGAAATCTTGAAGTCGTCGGAGATGGTCACGGTTACGTCATCTCCAAGTAAGGGACCTCTCCAGGCACCCACGATAGCGGCCTTGGCACTGGAAATAGCAGGATCATCCTGTATGTTGCAACTGACAACCGTCACTGCTGCTACAGCAATGAAAGTGGCTAAGAGTAATAGTTTTTTCATGAATACTAGTTTTTTATAATTCGCGCAAATGTATGCCTTTTTGGGGGATGAAGCCCTACAAACCATGCACGGATTTGGGCTGTGGCCCAAATCCGTGCATGAAAACCCGCCTATAGGAGCTAACGCCTCTCGCCCTCGGGAGTTTGCAAATTCAAAGGCAAAACGAAAGCGAAACTATCTGATTATTCAGATAATTCCGCTTGGGTAGACTCAACTGATACCCTGTCGAACTTTATAGATGGTTTACTAAAACTCCTTGAGATTCCCTGATAAAGACTAAAACTCCTTATTATAAATAGGGGTATTTTGGAAATAAAACCTCATTGCATTAAACACCTCTCTCCTATCCTCTGCTACTGACTACCTGTAAACCCCTTGCTACGAAATGAAATTTCATTCAGGTCTACAGACTGAAATCTCTTGCAGAGCTACAGAATGGAAAAGCAAATGAAACTTCCTATTCCCAAATCCTTTCCTTACTACCAATAACATTTCACTGACATCTCCCGTTAACATTACAGTACATGAAGCTGCGGGGACAGCGGATAATTGCGTGGCAATTATTTTGGATCACGAGTCGACGACGAACAGTTCTGGACATCATGCATGCCGGTTTTTCAGAAAAATAATTGCGCGGCAGTTATTTCACAAGATGTGATCCAAACTTCTGGATACCCCCTCTGGAAGCGCCTCAAAATACGAATCGGGGAGGCGGAATGGAGGAGAAGAGTAAGAGAGAAAAAGGGAATAATTAATAGAACAACACTCCCAAAACCTCTCACCTGACTGTCCATCTCATCGAAATCTCCTGGAGGATACCTGATGGAACAGGAGATAATTGCGCGGCAATTATTTGACTGGTTCGGGCGATGCTGAAGCTGGAGGCGATGTGATCTCCGGGAATGTGACAGGGTCGTTTTGTAACAATTTAATCTCTAGGGAAAGAAAAGAATCTGTGTCAGTTCTAATCTTTTAGATTTGG
>CAMZCW010000068.1 GCA_947305045.1 uncultured Bacteroidales bacterium
AAACTCTGCGCAGAGGTCCGTGCCGCCGGCGGCGGGGAAGACGAAGAAGAAGTGGTGCGCGCTTTCATGGGCGTGAGCGTGAAAAACTTCAATCACGCGCTGGACCTCATAGACGCCAACTGGGGCTCCATCCAGGGCTATCTGGAAGAGGCCATGGAAATCAGCTTCGAGGACTGCCAGCGCCTCCAGGCCCGCTATCTGGAATAGATTCTTTTACTGATACAGATGCCGTTTGATGCTGCCTTTGGCGGTGCGCTCGAAGGGCATGTCCACCAGTTCCACCTGGAAAATCTGGCTGAATTTGGGGAGGAGGTCGTTGCTCTTTTTGCGTATGTCATCTGACAGCGCAAGAAGGGCGTTTTCGTCATCGCCTTTTACGGAGCCGGCTTTGGGATAAACCAGGGCTGCCAGTTTGCCCTCGCGGTCCACCACCAGGGACTCTTCCACCAGGGGATGACGCCCCAGGACCTGCTCCACTTCTTCCGGATAAATATTTTGACCGGAAGCACTGAGAATGAGCGCTTTAATGCGGCCGCGGATGAAGAGGTTTCCGGATTCGTCCATAATGCCCAGGTCTCCGGTGCGGAACCAGCCGTCTGCCGTGTAGGCTTGTTTTTCCGCCTCCGGATTCTTGTAATAACCGGAAAACAGGTTAGGCCCTTTGGCCTGGATTTCTCCGGGAATCCGGTCCGGCTCGGAGGAGTCTATCCGGATTTGGTGGATGGGCTTTCCGCAGGAGCCGGGAGCGTAGCCTGCAGGCATTTCAAACGCCAGCAGCGGACAGGCTTCCGTCATGCCATAACCCACTACATAGGGCAGATCAATCTTTTTGAGCACGCTTTCCACCTTCCAGCTGAGCGGCGCACCGCCAATGATGATGGTGTGCAGGTTCCCTCCCAGCGTTGCCAGCAGTTTTTTTCCAACGGAATGATAAAAGGAGGAGCGAACGCCAGGGATGGTGAGGATGGCCTTGGCCGAGCGGGTATTCAGCTGCGGCCGGATGAGGTTGGCGTACACCTTCTCCATGATAAGGGGCACGGTAATCATGAGGTATGGCCTGACTTCGCCCATGGCCTGGAGCAGCAGGGAAGGGGAGGGCGCCTTGCCCAGGAAATGGATGGTAAAACCGGTGCAGCAAGGATAAACAAATTCGAAGGCGAGCCCATAAATGTGGGCCAGCGGCAGCATGGAGACCAGTTTTTCCGGCGCATTGTGAATGTGTTGCTGACAGAATTCCACGATGTCCGACATGGCGCCATAACTGAGCATGACGCCTTTGGGGTCTCCGGAGGTGCCGGAAGTATAGTTGATGATGGCAATGGCTTCCAGGGTATCCGGGTAGTGAATGTCACTCAGCCGGATACCTTCCGGATAACAGGCTTGAAATAGTTTTTCCTTGTCCTCCCAGGCGGCTCGCAGGCGGGCGTCCGGGCAGGAGAGCAACTTGTATTCCCGGGCGTCCAGCACCCCCCTGAGCTGAGGAAGATCGTAACTGTTCAGGCTTTTCCAGATGGATGCGTCTGCAATGAGAAAGGTGCTGTCCGAGTGACGGATGAGCTGGGAAAGGCCTTCCGGCGTATAGTTGGGGAGGATAGGGACGATAACGGCTTCATAGGTATTGACGGCCAGGAAAGCCAGGGCCCATTTGGCCGAATTTTGTGCGCAGAGCGCAATCTTGTCTCCTTTGCGGATGCCGGCAGCCTGAAAAAAGATATGAAATTTTTCAACCTGCTCTGCTACCTGCGCGTAGGTGTAACTCTCTCCGCCGTAGTCGCACAGGGCGGGCTTGCTGGCGCGAAGCCTTATTTGTTCTTCCAGTTTTTTCAGGTAGCTTTTCATTCCACGTTTTTGCCAATCATGCAAAGATACAAAAAAATAGGTATTGTCACGGAAATTCCGTAAATTCGCAAAAGATATGCCACTCACACTTATCATAGGGCTTGTTTTGCGCATTTTGCTTGCGGTGGGCGTCATCTGGCAAATTCTGCGCGGAGAAAAGGAAGCGGATACCCAGGTTATATGGCTGTTGTTCATTGCCTTGTTACCCGTTATCGGCCTCATTGCCTATTGCTTGTTTGGAATCAACTACCGCCGGGATGTGGTGCGTGAACGCCTGCACGGCCGCACCCTCAAATTGTTCGGGCAAATGCCGGAGGAACTGGGACGCCGGCTTTTCCCGGAAAGCACGCAGGAAAAGGTGGAGGAACGTTTTCGTCCCTTGGCAAAGCTGCTCCGCTCCTGCGGGGACGGCAACCGCGTGTATGAGGGCAACGCCATGGAAATCATCACTTCCGGGCTCCGCAAGCGGGAACTTCTCCTGGAGGATATCCGTAAGGCGCAGAAATTCATCCATATAGAGTATTTCCGTTTTGGCAATGACAAAGCCGGTATGGAAGTGCGGGACGCCCTGCTGCAAAAGGTGAAGGAAGGGGTGGAGGTCCGCTTCCTGAACAACAACATGATAGGCCGGAATATCCCCCGTTCCTATTTCCGCAACATGGCCAAGGGAGGCATGGAGGTGCTTCCCTATACGCATATTCACAACGGTTTCCGTTCTTTCCTCATGCGCATCAACTGCCAGAATCACCGTAAAATTGTGGTTATCGACGGGCGGGTGGCCTATACGGGCGGCATGAACCTGAACGACAATTACTTCTACAAGTGGCGGGATACGCACCTGCGCATTGAGGGCCCTGTAGTGGCGCGCCTGCAAGCGTCGTTTATCGACAGCTGGGTGTCCTCCGGCGGACGCCTGAGCCACCCGCTCCGGGATTATTTCCCGCTGCCGGAACCCATCGCCTGGGATGCTCCGCTCAAGGACAAATGCATGCAGGTGGTTACGGATGCTGCGGAGAACCAGCATCCGGCTACGCTCCTGGGGTACGAGTGGGTGCTGCAAAACGCCCGGGACTATGTCTATATCCATACCCCTTACTTTGTGCCGCCCACATCGTTTCTGAATGCACTGAAGAGCGCCGCGCTACGGGGGGTGGATGTGCGTCTGATGCTGCCCAAGCGGGTAGATACCCCGCTTATTGGCCCGGCCAACCATTCCATGTATGCGGAGTGCCTGGCTGCCGGCGTGCGCATTTTTGAGCGCAGCGGTGCGTTTATCCATTCCAAGAGTCTGGTCTGCGACGACAATCTGAGCATTGTAGGTGCATCTAACCTGGATATGCGCAGTTTCTTTATCAACAGTGAGGTGAACAGCTTCATCTATGATGGCGAAACGGCGCTATTTTGCAAGGCGCAATTCCTCAAGGATGCGGAGGATACCAAGGAGTGGACGCTGGAAAGCTGGAGAAACAGCCGCACCTGGTACCAGGACATGGGCTCGCACTTCATGCGGCTGTTCTACCGCCTGCTCTAAGGAAGTTTGTAATCGGAGGCGGTTTTCAGGCCTGTTGTCCCAAAATAGCTCTCGACCACGTTTCCTTTGATATACACCCGTCGACCCCGTAAGTCCGGGTGATCCACCAGATTGAGTGCATCACGGATGCTGCCTTTGGGCAGTTCTACCGCTACACAGTTTTCTTTGGCGGTAACGGAGGAGCGTTCCGCCAGGGCAATGTGAGTGTTCTTGCTAATCCCTTCCGTTTTTACCGATTTCCCGGCCGAGGTGAGGTCCCCGCCTACAATGTAGCCATAGAGCCATACGCCGGTTTCGCCCACATGACGGGCCGCTTCTCCAACGGCAATGGCGTTTTCCCACTGTCCGCCGTCGTTTCCGCTGCCGCTGTCGTTATTGCCCCCGATGACAAACTGCGCATTGGACCAGGTTTTGCTGGTGTCCACGGCTACCTGCATCTGGCTGCCGCCGCTTGCATCGGCCGGGGCCGATATGCTCACGGTAAGAACTTCGCGGGTCCCCAGCTCACGGGTGAAAAGGGTCTGGTCCTGGGCCTGGTTGTACAGGATGACGGAGACCTCGCCCGGGAATACGTAGGCAATGCGCTTTTCCGTATAGGTGTACTTGAGTTTCACGCTGCTCTGCTTAATAAAGAGTACGCCGTCCGGAAAGGTAGTAAGGAAATCAGGCGCTATTTTGAGACGGATGCCGGCATTGAGCAGCGTGCAGTTGAGGTGTGCGGTAATCTGTTGTCCGGCCGATACCACCACTACCTGTTCATCGCCGTACTGCGGACGCGCAAAGGCGGGCGCGGAGAAGGGGATGGACAGCACCGTGATGGTATAGCTGCCGGGATTCACTTTCAGGTACTGGGGGGAATCCCCGTAGTTCCCCTCGTACAGGATACTGCCGTCGCCGCTGCGGATGGTCAGTAAAAATTCGTTGGTGTCGGGAATCTCTTCCGTCGCTTTGGTCCGGATGCTTTTGTCCAGCACCCAGCGGAGTTCCCCTTGTTCTCTCAACTCCTTGAGAGCCGAGAAATCGTCACAGGCGGTGAGCCCGGCCAGCAGCAGGAGCATCACCCAGCATTTTTTTGTTTTCATACAGCACATTTCTTTTTCGGCCGGACACCGTGCCCGGCTTGTTGCGAAGGTAGGGTACTTTCCCGGAACGCAGATTCAGAAACGTGAATTTTTTCGGAAATTTTTCTACCGATTCGTTTAAAACAGCATGCTTGGGGTCAATTTTTTTTATCGATTTCCATTCTTCGGCCAAAATCCGTATCTTTGCAAGTTATTCAAAAGGATTTGCTATGTTCGAGAACTTGAGCGAAAGACTGGAACGGTCTTTCAAAATACTGAAGGGTGAAGGGAAAATCACCGAAATCAATGTAGCGGAAACCGTCAAGGATATCCGTAAGGCTTTGCTGGATGCCGACGTAAGCTACAAGGTGGCCAAGGACTTCTGCGACCGCGTGAAGGAAAAAGCCATGGGCGCCAATGTGCTCACTGCCGTGAAGCCCCAGCAGATGATGGTGAAAATCACCCACGACGAGCTGGCGGAGTTTATGGGGTCCCAGGCGCAGGACATCAACCTGAAGGGGAATCCCGCCGTGGTGCTGGTAGCCGGCCTTAACGGTTCCGGTAAAACCACTTTCTCCGGCAAGCTGGCCCTGCACATCAAGTCCAAGCGTGGCATGAAGGTGCTCCTGGCGGCCTGCGATACGTTCCGTCCGGCCGCTATCGAGCAGTTAAAACTCCTGGGAGAAAGTATAGGCGTACCGGTCTATACCGAAGAAGGGGAGAAGGACCCCATCAAGATTGCCAAAGCATCCATTGCCAAGGCCAAGGCAGAGGGCTTCAGCGTGGTTATTGTGGATACCGCCGGCCGCCTGGCCGTGGACCAGCAGCTCATGGACGAGATTTCCGCCCTGCACCAGGCCGTACAGCCCACGGAGACCCTCTTTGTGGTAGATGCCATGACCGGTCAGGACGCCGTAGAAACGGCCAAGGCCTTCAACGACCGTCTGGATTTTGACGGCGTGGTCCTCACCAAGATGGACGGCGATACCCGTGGCGGCGCCGCCCTCTCCATCAAGGCCGTTGTGGGCAAGCCCATCAAGTTTGTCAGCTCCGGCGAGAAACTGGAAGCACTGGACGTTTTCCATCCGGAGCGTATTGCAGACCGCATCCTGGGCATGGGAGACGTGGTTTCCCTGGTGGAAAAGGCGCAGGAACAGTACGACGAAAAACAGGCCCGCGAACTCAAGAAAAAGCTGGCCAAGGACCAGTTCACCCTGTGGGATTTCTATCAGCAAATCCAGCAGGTGAAAAAGATGGGCAATATGAAAGAGCTGGCCTCCATGATTCCCGGCGTGGGCAAGGCCCTCAAGGATGTGGATATTCCGGACGATGCCTTCAAGAGCACGGAGGCCATCATCCTGTCCATGACCCCGTACGAGCGCGAGCATCCGGAGGCCATCAACGGCTCCCGCCGCAAGCGCATCGCGGACGGTTCCGGCACCTCGGTTCCGGATGTGAATAAGCTTCTCAAGCAGTTCGAGGGCACCCGCAAGCTCATGAAGGGCGTGGCAACGGGAAGCCTAATGCAACGAATGAAGGGATTCAGATAAACTGAATCCCTTCATTCGTTTATATTCAACAAAACTATTTCTTAAACAGTAATGCCATATCCTGCTCCAGGGCGGGACGGGCCAGTTTCTCCGGGATAAACTCCCATTTTCCGATAACCGCCGGATTCCCAATGACTTCCGGGTCAATTGAGCCGTTTTCCATGATGTAGTCGTACAGCAGGTTGCGGATTTCCGGATAGCGGGCCACAATACGCTCTTCAATCTGGTCGGTATCTACGCCGGCCGCCTTCAGGTCTCCGCCGCCGCTGGCGCGGTAGGAGGTCATGGCTACGTTGTAGGTTTTCTGGACCTGGAACGGAGTGCCATCGGCCATGGAGGAAATGGCAATGCGACTGCCAAACGGCTTAGTGACGTCTACCGTGTAGTTGATGCCGGCGGCGGAGTCAAAGTTGTAGGCCCGGTTCACAAAGGACCAGCCGCGCTGCTGGGTGCGAGCGTCGTCCCGGCTCTGGATCTTGAGCACGTGGTCCGTGGGCTTGGAGATGGTGCAAATCCAGTTGTCGTAGGAGACTTCCAGGTACTTCTGGATTTCTGCACCGGTCATTTTCACTACGTAGAGCTGGTTCTCAAACGGATAGATGGTGAACAGGTCGTTGAATACCAGCGTGCCGGCTTTTACATGGCCGTTGTAGGTGAGGGGAGCGGCAAAGGAGATCTCGGCGGGAGCCTGCGCCAGGCACAGCGTATGAATGAGGTTCATGTAGTCGCACATGCCTTTGTAGGCGTCGCGGGTGTAGAGCTCCGTATTCAGGATACCCACTTCCTGGAGGGTGAAGTCGCGCACGGCTTCAAAATCCTTGCGGAAGTACTCGCGCATGGCGGGATCGGCCTTCTCCGCCTTCACGGGGATGAGGTCCGTCTCAAAGGATTTGCCCACAATCTGGCCATCCTTCACCGTCAAATGCATTTTCCCGTGCGCCACATAACGGCTATGGCTGCCGGAGTTGAGGAGTGCGCAGCTGTCCCGCGTCTCTACATAGGGCCTGTGGTCGTGGCCGCAGATGAGCCAATCTACCCCTTTTACCAGGTTGAAGGCGTCCAGGGCCTCTGCTTCCAGCATGGAACCGTCTCCCTGGCCGCAGGCGGAGTGCATGGCGGCCACCACTACGTCCGGATGCTCCTTGGCGCGCACCTTGTCCACATCGGCCTGGATAATCTGGGCGATGGAAACGAAGTGCATGCCGCTCCAGACTTCCTCGGAGAGCCAGGCCTTGATATTGGCATTGTTATAGCCGATGACCGCAATGCGCAGACCGGCCTTCTCCACCATCTTGTACAGCGGGAAGTACGGCTCCCCGTTGTCGTTGCGGATGGCATTCCCCGCCAGGAAGGGGGCACCGGCCCGCTTGAGGTCTGCCGCCACGCGGTCGTACACCTTGTGCCCGGTTTCAATGTCGTGGTTGCCCATGGCAACGGCATCGTACTGCATGTATTCCAGCAGGCGCGGGAACAGGTGCGGCGTAAGGGTGTCGATATAGTTGAAGTAATAGGGGGCATTGTCCCCTTGCAGGCAGTCGCCGGCATCGATCAGAAGCACATTGCCAAAACCGTCGGCCGTGCGGACGCTGTCGATGTAATAGTTCATGGCAAAGAGCGACTTGCGCACCTTGCCGTCCACATAGGTGGAGTCGAACCAGGTACCATGTACGTCATTGGTGGAGAGCACCGTGAGGGTGTACTCGCCGTCTTTGAGCTTGTGCGTGCAAGACAGCAGGAGTCCCGACAGAAGGGCGAGGAAAAGGAGAAAACGGGGTTTCATATGTGGTTGTTATTTTAGCCCATCAGGGCGTCTATGTCTTTGTGTTCGCCCACCAGCCAGAGGACGTCACCGTCTTCCAGCGGGAGCTGGGCGTTGGGTATATGGAGACTGCCGTCCGGCTTCTCGATGCCGGCCACCAGGCAGTGATATTGGTCCCGGATACCGCATTCTACCAGGTTTTTGCCCAGGAAGGGGGAGGCGCTTCCCACCGGCAGGCGGCGAAGAATCATTTCTCCCGCGCTGAAATCTTCCGGAAGCTGGGACTGGGCCGATTTGAGCGATGCACCAAAGGCTTCCAGCCCTTTATCCGTGCCAATCACCTGAATGCGGTCCTGCGGGAAAATCCGGTCCGTGGCATTGGGAATGTTGATGCGTTTGTTGCCGCGCAGGATGGATACGACATGCACGCCATAGCGCTGGCCAAAGGAGAGTTCCCGGAGCTGGGAACCGGCCCACTCCACTTCTGCCGGGATGTCATAATCGGCCAGGTGAAGGTCTTTGTCCAGCAGCGTGGTAGCATATTCCGGTTTTTTCTCGCCCAGGTATTCCGCCCGCTTTTCCCGTGAGTTCAGGTTGGTCATAAAGGTTTTCTCTATGCGGTGTGAGTAGCGTTTGGTCCAACGGCTGAATAACAGGAAAATGATGAGCACGAGTGCAATGAGGGCAATCAGCAGCACCGAGATGTGGAACAGGCGGGCCAGCACGTAGAAGATGAAACCGGTGGCAATGGCAAAGCGCAGGACTACGCTGGCAACGAGCGGCGCCCGGTTGGCCCGGTTTTCGTCCCACAGGCTGGCGAATTCCGCGCTCTTGTTCATCTTGACCATGATACCTCTGAGGAACGGCGCCATGGCAGCGATGATAAGGGTGGCGGTGGCCACATGCGACCATACGCCGGGAATCCATTTCTCCGCGGCCGGCAGCAATACGGTGAACCCGATGATGCACACGGCGATGCAAAGGATGCCATACAGCAGGATGTTGCGGGCAATGGCGCCCAGGTACTGTTTCCACAGGTTGTCCTTACCGGCACGGGGCTCTGCCGATGCCGCGTAGTTGTCCAGTACGGTTTTGACGCGTTCCGGCAGGTGTCTTTCCTGGAATTCGTACGCGGGGCCGGCCAGGCGGATCATGTACGGGGTAAGGAAGATGGTAATGACCGATACCGCCACCACAATGGGGTAGAGGAAGTCGCTGGTGACGCCCAGTGCCACGCCCAGCGAGGCAATGATGAAGGCGAATTCGCCAATTTGCGTGAGCGAGAATCCGCACTGGACGGCCGTTTTGAGGGGCTGTCCGGAGAGCAGGACCCCGGTGGTGGCGAAGAAGGCCTGCCCCACGATCACCGTAAGGGTAATCACAACAATGGGCAGCCAGTACTGGGCAATCATGGCCGGGTCCACCATCATGCCCACAGACACGAAGAAGATGGCTCCGAAGAGGTCCTTGACGGGTTTAACCAGCCGTTCTATATGCTCCGCCTCCAGCGTTTCCGACAGGATGGAGCCCATGATGAAGGCGCCGAAGGCAGCGGAGAAGCCGGTTTTGGCGGCAACTACCACCATCATGAAGCACAGGCCCAGCGATACCACCAGAAGGGTCTCGTCATTCATGAGCGAACGCGTTTTGCGGAGGATGAGCGGAATCAGGTAAATGCCCACCAGCAACCACAGAATGAGGAAAAAGACCAGTTTGAAAATACTGCCCACCAGCTCTCCGCCCTCGAAATTGGACGATACGGCCACGGTGGAAAGGACCACCATGAGCACTACGGCCAAAATGTCCTCCAGAATGAGGATGGACATGACCAGGCCGGCAAAATTTTTCTTGGCGAGCCCCAGGTCCTCAAATGCTTTGTAGATGATGGTGGTGGAGCTCATGGAAATCATGCCGCCCAGGAACAGGGCGTCCATTTTGCTCCAGCCAAACGCGGAGCCCACCGTAAAGCCCAGGAAGATCATGCCAAAAATAATGGTGAGGGCGGCGATAATGGCCGGCCCTCCCACTTTGACAATCTTTTTGAAGCTGAATTCCAGCCCTAAGGCGAAGAGCAGGAAAATAACGCCAATGTCCGACCACACGTGGATGCTGGCCGCATCCATGACGGATGGCGTAAGGGTGAAATGGGGACTGGCTATGAAGCCCGCCACAATGTAGCCCAGCACCAGCGGCTGTTTCAACTTCTTGAAAATCAGCGTCATGATGCCGGCGCAAATCAGAATCAGCGCCAGGTCTGCAATGAGCGGAGCCAGGGTGTCCATTTACTTGGCGTAAGCGACGGAACGGGTTTCCCGGATAACGGTGATTTTCACCTGGCCCGGGTAGGTCATTTCGTCCTGGATCTTCTGGGCGATGTCTCCGGACAGAACCTCTGCGTCGTGGTCGCTCACTTGCTCTGCGCCCACAATGACGCGGAGTTCGCGGCCGGCCTGGATGGCATAGGCCTTGGTAACGCCCGGATAGGAACCGGCCAGGTTCTCCATGCCGCGCAGGCGCTTGATATAGCTCTCAATCACTTCCCGGCGGGCACCCGGACGGGCGCCGGAGATGGCGTCGCCCACCAGCACTAGGGGAGCGTAAAGGGAGGTCATCTCCGTTTCCTCGTGGTGCGCGCCAATCGCATTGCAGATTTCCGGTTTTTCCTTGTACTGCTCTGCCAGTTTCATACCCAGCAGGGCGTGCGGCAGTTCCGGCTCTTCCTCCGAAACCTTGCCAAT
>CAMZCW010000069.1 GCA_947305045.1 uncultured Bacteroidales bacterium
ACTTTGTGGAGGTGAGCGGACTCGAACCGCTGTCCAAACGTCGCACCAGGCGGCTTTCTACATGTTTATCCGTCCTTTGGTTTTCGAGGAAACCCTGCCGGAAGGCGGGCGAAGCTTCCCTTAGCCTTTAAGTCTTAGCCGGATTTAGAGGCGTCCTCCGGAGCAGCCCCAAATGGATGATACCCCTTGAGGGGCCCTTAAGAGGCGGAAGGGCCGAGGGATACTCGTCGGCCTCGCAGCCTTGGCGAGGCGGATTAAGCTAATTGGACTTGGCCGAATTAGGCAGCGAGTGCATAGTTGTTGTTGGCAACTGATTTTTTGGAATCTGCGTTTTACGGGACAGGTTCCGAGGCCCGACATGCTTACCGTCCAGCATCAGCGCTGTCAAAACCAAAACACCCCCAATGCTTAAACGTGGGTGCAAAAATAGTGAAAAAAAGATTCCCGGTCAAGCTGGGAATGACAAAATGCATCCGGGAATGACAAAATGCGTTTATTCGTCCGGCAAAATGCGGCGGGCACCAATATAGCGCATCATGTAATACGCCTGCGTGGATTCGCTTTCGGTCACGCCGCCGGATGTGGAGGCATGGATGAAGCGGAAACTGCCCCGGTTGTGGTCTACGGACACCACAATGCCCACATGGCCAATGTCCCGTACGCTGCCGCGTTTGCCAAAGAACACAAGGTCCCCTTTCTGCAGCTCTGAATAGCCGTGGACGGGCCTTCCTTCCTTGAACTGTGCACCGGTGAAGGGCGTGATTTTGTAACCAAAATGATTGTACACATAGGTGGTGAAACCGGAACAGTCAAAGCGGGAAGGGCCGGATGCACCCAGCTTATACGGAACGCCTAAGAATTTCCGGGCATAGGTAACCACCTGGTCTCCAGTGGTTTTCCCCAATGTGGCATCTGTCTGTTCCGCTGTGTTGGCTGTAACTGCGCCCGGTTGCGGCTGTGTTACCCCCGTGGCAGGCTGGCCGGAGCGGACCCGCCGAATGGAATCTGCAACCTCCTGGGCCCGCTGCTGGGAACGGGCAATCTCCACCGGGTCTGTCAGGGGCATCTGTTTGCTCCCTTGCGTGGAACGCCGGGCAGTAGAGCAGGATAGCAGCACCACAGAGGCAAGTATCAGGTATGCAAATCGACCAATCATTCTTGCAAAGATAGTTATTTTTTTGTACCTTTGATTGCGTACTTCGAATGGGCCGGGTTAATTGCATTTGCCCATGAAACACTACATTCACACCAGCGCCCTGATGGGCCTGATGATTTTGCTGGCGGGGACCGTCGTCGTGGCCTGCCAGAAAGACAACCCCGAGACGGATGTTAATCCGAAGGTGACGGACATTGCTGCCGCCCCTTTTACGCTCTCTGCAGTGGAATCCCGAAACGCCTTCGAAACTTTCGAATGGACCGTTGATAAAACCGGCAACACCGACTCCGTCTCGGAGGAACTCGACGAAATGACCGTCACAATTTTCAATACCTTCACTTTTACTGTTAAGCCAGATAGTGGAAGCGGAACCTTCCCGGGAGTCAACCTCAGCTCCTCCAATACCAATATCGTAAAAGTTAATGCGGTTTCCAAAGAAACATTCACCCTGAGCTACGTCGGAGACGGCGAAGCCACCATCACGGTCTGGAACGGAAGCCAGGGCGGACAAACGACCATCGCATTCAAGGTCGTCTCCCGCCGGATTGTCCATCCCACGGCCTTCCGCTTTGTCGTTGACGGGAAAAACGTGGATGTGAAATGCTGGGAGGCTTTCGAAGACGCGACGGCTAATAGGCAATGCGTCCTCTCCCTACCTGAAGAAGAAGCCGTGAGCAATTTTGACGACCTCACTACGATTCACAGTGTCGTTTTCAAGGGCTTTGTTCCGGAGAACTGTTCCTACGACATGATTGCAATGACTCCCGCTACCGGAATGTCGGAAAACTGGAAGAATTGGTTGATTGAAAAAGGATACAATGGAAATGAAATGCTCACCAACCTCATTGTCTGCGAATTCTTCGCTGCAAATGAGCCTTCAGGAGAAGAACGCTATTACGATGGCGGGCCGGTTTCTTTACTGAAGGGGAAAGTTGCCTACAATGCTTTTACATGGGATGCACAGTCCTTTTATAGTGAAGATTGGAATAATTTCAGGGCGTATATAAAGAACTCGATTTACATCCGGTATTTTGCCTGTTCCATATATTTTCCATATTGGGTGCTGCTTGATGAATAATTGAATCTTAAGATCCCAAAAAGGGGAGGCCATTTGTCAGTCTCCCCTTTTTGCATTAAAGCCATCTTTCCTCAATAAGGCCATTGTAGTTAAAGGTGTGAAGAACAAAATACCCGCACCCGGTTATACTGCTGCTGTAATTATGCGTCGGGGCGCCTTCCGGTTTAATAAACGATAGGTTTTCACTCGCAACCTTAATATAGTTATATTTAGGAGTTCCCTCCCTAGGCGTAAAGTACATCATAGCACCCTTATCTCCTACGCCATCCTTACCGGTGTTGCCGGATATACTACTAGCACCGCAGAAATAACCATCATGCGCTTCGTGTGGATTGAGCGAACCGCCATGAACGCTGATTTTAGAATCGTAGGAAGTTGCATGGCCGCAGACATCGTCCACGTCAAACAAGTATCCAACGCCTTCATTGTACTGGTTGACACCTCTTACGCAACGAACATCTTCATTACGTTTTACCGTACAGGCACCAGGATATTGGTCCATGTTATGCAAATAATCCGACCATATAAGGTAATACGTTTCGTTGGTCCTGTGCGTACCGATATCCGGGAGGACATATCCAAGCCCCGACGAAGTATAGCCAAGGGTAAAGCCAAAATACCGGCAGCTGACGCGCATGCGCTCCGTCATCCAAGGAGCATATATAGAATAACTATCGAGTGGATTGGATACATAAGCCACCACTGCACCATGGCGGAAAAGGCGCCCACGATAGAACGTCGGAGAGTAGACCTTCTCCAGGGAATAACGGTTCTTCACATAGCCCTTCAGCTCAAAGACTCCGGCAGTATCGTCGGTTAGCCTGTTGGCAACCACCGAAGGCCATGAGAGAGTCCCGCCCGGAGTGCCTGTCATTGCTGATTTGATGGTCGAAGATGACGCAGAACTCCCGTTCAGGAATACTTCAAGACCTTTGTAAGAATTAGCGCCGCTGATTGCCGGAAACGACACGTTATAGGTCGTATTCGCAATGCTCCACGCTGAACGGGCACTGGTTAAATAAGAACTGTTAATTACACTCAGGTCGTTAATATCCCTCGAATTGTCGACACTGACTGAACTTGCCCTATAAGAATCATAAGCGCTGAACGGGTCTACGGAATAAACAGTCGCCCTGATACTCTCTACCCCGATGGATGTACTCTTCGGAGAAACAATAAGTTCGCCGATTTCCTCTCCTTGTTCAAGAGGATAAGATGTAGTACCTGACGTCAGTTTGTCAACATAAAGGATTATATCGCCATACCCTTCGGAACTGACCTTTAACAAGGGGCTCGTAACACTCGGCGTAAACGCAAGAAGTTCGTCATAAAGGTCCCTGGCAAGATTGTTATTAACGGCAAGAGTGGTCACACTTCCGAGTTTGCGTACAAGCGTGGTTGAATAATCACCCGGCTTGTAATACGCAGGTAACGGACTATGTCCCGACATCCCAGACTTCTCATCACATGAATTTTCCCCATCAGGGTGCGCATACAAGGAAAGCGGACCACCCCACGACAGCTTAGGAGCAACGATATTGATAACCATATCACCGGACTGATCGGTTGCCGCGCACTCCGCATGTATAGTAGCAGTTCCCTCGGCAAGTAAACCGACCATCGTGGACTGCGCATCTGTAGCCGAGTTAAGACGTACTTTCGTATTGCCGGAAGTAATTGTATAGACAACCGTCGCAGACGGAACCTCCAGGTCCGTCGGATAAAGACGGCCGCGCTGGGCAATATACTGGGGGGAAGCCGTATCCCAGGCAAGCGTCAGAGGAGACGACACCTGGAAGCTCACCTCGTTCGACGCCACCCTTCCGTCGGCAGACTTCACCTGCAGGATATGCACCGAGCTGGCAACCGACGAGGGCCCAGGGGTGATCCCCAGCCGGTCCCCGGCCGCAGCGCCCGTGTAGGCCCAGGCGAGGTCCCCCGCAGCCGTTGCGGAAGCCCCTGCAGCCTGCTTCACACCGTCGATATACAGGTCCCAGCCGTACGGCCAGCCGTCGATGTCCTTCGCGGAATGCACCCAGCTCGCCCCGCCGTCACGCGAGAAATTGATATACAGATGTGACGCCACGTTCCGCCGCAGCCGCCCCCAGTCCGTAAAGGAACGGGACGTCGTGTGCGGCGTCTCCGACAGCGTCAATATCCTCCCGTCCGTCAGGTCGCTGTTCTCCACCCTCCAGTCCCCGTCATAGAACAGCCCGTTCCACGTCAACCCCAGGGTGCAGTTGTAGGTCGTATTGCGCAGTACGGAGAAATTATGCGTCTCATCCTCCCCGAGGTAAGCCCGGTACGACAGCGCGCCCCCGATGCCGTCATCCGCCGCGTTCTTGGAGCAGGTGTACTCGATGTAGGTACTGTAGTTCTTGCCGGTCGCCGGCGCGTTGCCCTTGTCCCACTGTGTGCTGCCGGAGGCCAGCAGGTCGCCCATGGCATTCTCCGGGACATAAAGCACCACGTCCGAGTGCGTCATGTCGTAGCTGACCGAAGACGAAAAGGTCTCCTTATCGACATCCAGGGAGAAAAGGTCCCCCGTCCCCGTTGCGGCCGATACGCCAAAAGGACGGAGACGGCGGTTGGCGTTCTTTACCTTGATGGCGCCGGAGGCAAGGACATTCGCCACGACATGGTCGGAAACCCCACTCTTGTTGATGGATATGTTCAGCCGGGCCAGGAGGGGCTCCAGGATAACGTGGACGGTCGATGCCGTGTTGCCGGCAGGAACCAGGAACGTAATCTGCGTAGCCATAGGCATGGCTGTGGCAGAGAAGTCCACGGGGTCTGGCAGGACATACTCGAGTGCCATCATATCCGGTGACCCCTCCGACAGGACGGCCTCCGACAAGTCTCCCATGTTAGCCGTGACATAGAGCCGGATCCGGCTCCCGCTGCGGAAGGACATGGGGGGACACTGAAGGGATGCGCCGCTGTGATTGAGCTCGCTTTCCGTGAAATAGGCGGTCTGCCGGAAACCGGTTTCGTCTATTCCGATGAACCAGACGTTCCGGATGGCTTCCAATACCGATTCCTCATATTGCGACTTGGTCCCATCGACTTCTGTCGTTGAAAGGACGAGGCGAATTTCTGCAGGAATGTCACGCTCCTTTTCGAATGATACCCTCTCCGGCGTCTCACTCCGGCAGGAAACGGCCACGGCGGCAAGGAGGACCGACAAGATGCATAAAACCTTTTTCATATATCGACACGTATTGTTTAAAACTCCAGATCAAAGGAATACTTCTCACACCAGTCCCGGACGGTGATGTGGCAGGACGATTCCCTAAAATCGATTCCCAGTTCAATATCGGGCAGGTTTTTTTCCTCCCATGTCAGGCGGACGGTGGCTCGGAACATGCTCCACAGGTTGAAAGTCCGGATGCACCCCTGTTCTTTATACATGCCCTCCCTGGCCCATAGTTCCATGGTGAGGCTGTGGTCGGCCTGACGCGGAACGATGAAATGGAACACACCTTCCTTCTCTTCGGGTGGCCGATAACTGAACGGTCCCGCGATGGGAATGCCGGACAGCCCGTCTATTCCGCAGGTATTCCCCTTGATCAGGATGTAGAAAGGAAAACGCCCGTCGGCTCCGCGATAACTGGCGCAGTTCCGAAAGGTCACCGTGACTTTCGCATGATCTTTTACCATCTCCACGGGAACGAGGGACGATTCATCCCGGGTAGAAGCGGCGTAGTCAAAGCGGTACAGGGGAGGGCTGTCATTCCCTTCCGCAATGAGCAGTCTTGTACGCTTGTCAATCTTCATGTCCTGGAAGCCCAGGACGCCGAATCCCCTGGTGATGTCGGCTTTGGGGACCTTGAGATAGAAATCCCTGACCTGCACGTCCGCCAGCACGGTGGTGTCTGCCGTGTATTTTGCGTCGGAATAGGCATCCAGGGCCGATATGTACACCTCATTACCGGCTTCGAACTGCGCTGCGTTCCGAATGTCGAAGAACAGGAAACTCGGGCAGGGCGTTCTGTCCTCCAGGATGAGATTCCTGCAGGAGGGAAGTGAAAGCAACGCCAGAATAGCGAGTAGGGTCCTTTTCATAGTCTGCTTGATGAATGGTCGAAGGATGCCCGGGGTTCGAACCCGGGGGTACTCCGGAGAGTATCCTTCCTCTATTGCATCCTTTCCGTCTGTTGTCTTAGATTTCGTAAGTGAGGGTGTACTCGTCCGTCCAGTCTGAGACGGTGATGGTAACCTCGGCCTTGCCGGTTTCGGTCAGGCTGTCGTTGTCATCGTTGTCCTTTCCGGGCATGGTAATGGTGATGTTGTTGATGTCGTAAGTGTGGTTGGTCAGAATCTTTCCTGCCGATGCCGCCGGGATGTTGGACGGGGGAATGGGGAAGACATAATACGTATCGATATCATTGCTTCCGTCATTGATGACAGCGTGGAGCACAAGACGTGTATGTCGCGGGGACCAGGTGTCGGCAGTCGCGTCGGCAAGGGTGGAGTTGGGATAGACGTACCAGTCTCTATTCACGTTGATTACCTTGTTTTTGACATCTGAGGTGGAGAGGGTCAGTCCTTTGTCGCAGAGCAGATACCGCAGGTCATTTTTCCGGCTGGTAGAGCCGTTGTCCTTGTAAAAATTTCCATCGGTGTAACTGCCCACGGCATGGTCGGTGATGCGGTTGGTCCAAAACTGTTCGTTATGGACGATATCGACATCGGTTCCGTCGAGGTTCAGGCTGTTGACCACGTTTTTCAGGTAGAGATCCTGAATCTTGAAGGATGCGGCATTCTCCAGGCTGGTGCCCCGGAAGTCCACGGTTACCTGCCTGAGGGATATTCTGGCGCCCAGTCGATACACGTTGATGGGGACTTCCGTATATTCTTCGCTGCCAACCACATACGCCGGGATGTTTATGGCTTCAGGATGAAGTTCCCCTGCGGGCCGTTTTCCTTGTGCGGTGGTGGCGCCATACGCGCCCACCATCACAAGACCGGATACTCTCTCTTCCGTTCCCGAAAAAAAGTTGTCGCTGAGGGAACTGGCGGTTTTGGCAAATGAGCTTTCAGAGGCATCTTTCGCCAGTGTCAGCCTGGGTGCGTTCACCAGGGCCCAAATATGCTTTTCCCCGGTCAGCGTAGTGAGAAGCAGGGTATTGGTTCCGGTGCCGTCGTATTTTTCGGTTTCCAGTTTTCCCTGGTCGTCAAAGACAAATACCTGCATACTGAGGATGTTGTTTTCTTCTTCCCGTTGGCTGGCTACTTTGGTGGTGGCGTTCGAGACCGATATGTGGATGCTCCCGGTGGGGACTTCCTTGACCGGTTCCGCAGGTGTGGAACTATCCGAAATGGAGGAAATGGATTTGTTGCAGGACGCCATGGCCATGATGGCTGCTGCAGTGATAAATAAAAATGATTTTTTCATAAAAATGGTTTTTTAAAAGGGTTATTGAAAATGATTATTCGTCTGTTTCTTTATTGAGTCCGTACCGTTGTATGAGTACATAGATTTCCGGGTCCAGATTCCCACGGAAAATGTAGCTGTGGTCTTGTTTGCATGCGTCCAGGTAGCATTGGACTGCGTTTTGGTCATCCTGGTTCCGGGCGTACACGACCGCGAGCATGTAATTTACCGGCGGCGTCCGCTCCAATTCCTGCAGGATGGCCATGGCCGAGGCATTGTAGTCCAGGGAAACATAGGCGATGGCCGTGTTGTAGTCTTTGTAGTCCTTCAGACAGGCGAGCGCCAGCTTGTAGTCACGGTTCTTCAGGGCGGCCACTCCTTTCATGTACACGGTATCCAGTTCCGTTGTTTGCACGGACTCTTTGATCATGCCCCTCCGGTGGAGGAAAAAGTCAAAGCGGACCGTTCGCAGCCTGGGGTAAAGAACCTCCCTTAACCGTGGGTAGAATGCGGTCTGGGAAAGCTCTTTTTCCCGCTGGTCCAAATCATTGATTTGCAAGCATTTTGTATATTCCATCTTCTGCGATGCTGTAAGGATGGAATCGCAATCTACCAGATAGGAGAGCATACTCCAGTTTTCTCCTGCGGAACGTGCGTTGAAAGGGATGGCAGGGAGGTCGGCCTTGCGGGCTTTTGCCCGCCCCACAGTCTCCTTCCCGTCGTCGCCCACCGTGAGCGTGAACGTATGCTTCGCTTCTTCGTTGAGCATGCGCTGCACGGAGTCCCTGTAGGCGTGGATAAAACGGTCGAAGTAGGCGGCAACCGACCTGGCCCGGTCCCTGGCCAGGATATCGTTGGCGGCCCGTTTCCCTTCCGGAGAAGCCGACGCGACAATGACGATGGAATCCATCTCGTAGGTGGTATTGTCCAGCAGCTGCGCGATGTTTTCGCGAATGCGGGCGAGCTCCTCCCGGTTGTTGCCGAGCGTGGGCTCCACGGCGGCGTTGCCGCTGCGGAAATCCACATAGCAGGCAGTATTGGCCGTTGCCCGCCGTTCAATGGTGCGTGTCAGGTACCGTTCCGAGCCATCCGTAAAGGAGGACAGGGAACTGATGTAGAAGGTAAGCGGCTGGGAACGTGCCATGGTGTACAGCCGCTGGTCACCCTCGTAAATGGCTCCCGAGAGCACCACGTCCACCTTCCGCAGTTTAGGCCGTGTGGTGATCCGCTGCGTATAATGGTACACAAAGTCACCGTCGGTATTCCGGAGCACCGTGTCCAGCCGGATGCCTTCCGTGTCGATAGGAACCTTGACATAGCGGGCGAACATTTCTCCCTGACGGTTCTTTCGCCGTTCGTTGAGGTTTTTTACGAACTGGTTGGTATAGTGCTCGATGGCATGCTGCTCCGTTACGCCATACAGGGAGTGAAAGTAGTCGTCCGATACATAACAGGTGTCAGTCTTGAGGGCGTACAGCGCGGGGATATTGCGGCGGATGAAAATTTCCAGGTTGCGTACATCGATGAAGCGGGTGCTGTCTGTAATGATGGATTGAAGGAATTTTTCATACTGCTGATAGCCGCGCAACTGCCGTTGCCGATACTGGCTGCCTGTTATGTACACGGGGTCCAGGCGCAGGGAATCGTCCAGGATAAACAGGTCAGGGTAAAAGCGGAGCTGCCAGCGGGTGTCCTGCATCAGGGCCGGGACAATGATTTCGAAGCGGAGGTCAATCCGACCGTTCCGTTCGGCCACGTTTCGGAAACGGGCGGTGATGACCGCCGCATCCAGCACGTCCGTGGCGACCATTTCACCGGAAGCCTCGTCTTTTACTGCTTTCATGATAAGTACCGTATTCCCGTTGTCGTCATTTACCGTAAGGGTATCCCTTCGGCTGACCGCGATGACTCTGCGTTCCTCCTCGATCTCGTTCCGGGACAAGGCGAGCGTAGCCGCCAGCTCCTGCTCGCGGATGCGTCCGATCTTCCTTGTGGACCCACAGGCAAGGAGGAACGCCAGGGACATCGCCACGGTCGCACTCCAACAGATGGTTTTCCGTGTCATCATCTCAGAATATTAGTTGGAAGGCTACCCGTGCATCGGGAAGGACAAACACTTTTCCGCCTTGCTCCAGGGTGACACCGCAGCTCGGACAGGCATAGACCGTATATTTCTTCCATCCTCCCCAGGCTCCCACGCCCAGATCCAGGTTCCAACGTTCCGACAACATCACGGAATAACCGCCCCACAGGCGTGCTCCATACGCATCTCCCTCTTCCGTTTCCCGTTTGATGATGCCGCCCATGTTGTACACCATGTACCGGGCGTCCATGCCGGCCCACCAGCCGGAGTACACATGCCAGGGCCACCAGCGTGCACCGCCCCAAGCTGACAACTGCCTGAGCTGCAGCTGTTTCTCGGGTTTGTTTTTGCTGTAGGTCCAGGGATTGAGCGAGGCGCCGGCGTGCAGGGAGATATGCCTGCTCACGGACACGGAGGCATCTGCGTTCAGGGTTCCCAGGGCCAGCCAGCCCACCCCGTCCGTTCCCACGGTGAAGCGCTGTGCGGCCGCCGGCAAGGCAGCGCCCAATAGAAGCAAGGCGGCCAAAAGTGTTTTCCCGACGGTTCTCATCGTTACCAGTCTCTTTGTACCTGCAGCGGATCTTCTCCCTTGGGAACCAGCGCCACCTTCCGGGCAATGACCTCGGTGGCGGTCCTTTCTTCGCCGGACTGACTGATGTACTTGCGCATACGCAGGCGTCCCGTCACTTCAATCCACACACCGCGCTGGATGCCGTAGAAATCGGCCATGCCTTCTTTCTCCATCCCGTCTTTCCCGCTCCAGGCCGATACAT
>CAMZCW010000070.1 GCA_947305045.1 uncultured Bacteroidales bacterium
AGAAATGGCCATCCCCGCCATCCTCTACTCCCTGATGATGAACATCGTACTGCTGATCTACGTCGCAGCCGAACGAAAGTAATAATCCCTATCTACACGATGCCCGCCCCGGAACGGGACCGGCATTTTTTGAGAATTAAACTTTTTTATTTATCTTTCGGCGCTTTTTCATCCATCTTTTGAAAGATGCTATCTGACGAAGAAAAGTTGTTGAAACGGATATCCGAAGGAGACCAGACCGCCTTCCGTATGTTCTTTGGCTATTATTATCCAAAGGCAAAAACGTTCATGCTGAGCCTGATTGACAGCGAGGAAGATGTGAACGATCTGGTCCAGAATCTTTTCGTCAAGCTTTGGATGATCCGTTCTTCTCTCGGCAAGTTGCGTTCTGCCGGTGCATATATATATAAGATGTGTCGGAATGCCGCAATCGATTACGGCCGGACCCATAAGGTCAGGATCCCTTTTACCGATTCAACGGAAGCGCCTGAGACATACGCGCTGGACGAAGAGTATTTTGCCAAAGAACGACAGCTGCAAATCGACAAAGCCGTTGACCGTATGCCGTATAAACGCAGGGAGGTCTTCTTACTTTCCAGAAAGGAGGGTATGTCGAACGAACAGATTGCCAAAGACTTGGGGATCTCAAAGAAAACCGTTGAGAACCACATCAACGCGGTACTGAAAGAACTTCGCAAGATTTCTTCCTGCATCGCCGTCTTTTTGTAAAATGATTTGGGGGCAAAGCTCCGTTTTTTCGTCTTATTAACAAATGAATGACAATATGGCGAAATCAAGTCTTTTTCCCGGATGGGATGAAATAGACGGTTCTTCTATCTCCCAGGAAGAAATAGAAGCCGCTTACCAGGAGGTAATGGCAAGGGCTTCCGCGTTGGAATACTATCTGAAAGAACAGCATCGCAGACAGCGCGTTTTTTGGAGACGGTCCCTGCTGGCGGTTGCCGCCGCAGTGGCTTTAATCCTGGTACCGCTCTTCTCGATCCGATATGCACGGAACGCTGCGGCGGGTGGACCGGAGCCCGTCCGTTATCTGCAATGTGCCACTGCCTGCGGAGAAACCCGTGACGTGGAACTCCCGGATCACTCTCATGTCACCCTCAACGCCCAGTCCGTGCTGATCTATCCAGAGTCTTTCGGGAAAGAACGCCGGGTATTCCTTTCCGGTGAAGCCGTATTCGATGTCACGGCCTCCCCGGAATCTCCTTTTGACGTCCAGACCTCAGATATTACGGTCCGTGTTCACGGGACCCGTTTTAATGTAAACGCTTATTTTGATTCGCCCCGCGTTACGGCGACCCTCAACAGGGGCGCCATATCGGTCTGGCCCAATTATTCTCCGGAACGCATCGTCGAATTGAAAGCGGACCAGCAGTTCTCCTATGAACCCGCGACCGGCGCCATCATGACAGCCAACGTAAAATCCAGAGAATCCCTGGCCTGGACAGATGGAGACCTCTATTTCCGTTCCGCGTCCATTCATGACATCATCCGCGTCGTTGAACGCCATTACGGGGTACAGGTCTATCTCTCCACGGATAAATATGACAACGCCATCATCACGGCCCGGTTCGTCCACAGCGAAACTGTTGACCAGCTGATGGATGCCATCTGCGGCGTTGTCCCCCACATGAAATACACGCATACCAACCAATCTATTTTTATTCAGTAAAGCATAACTGACCTATGAGAAAGACAAGACTGCTTGTCTGTACGCTGATGGGCCTTCTGCTTTGCATGGCGGTGCATGCCCAGGAACCGGTCGTCTCGTTTCCCCAGAAACAGATGACGCTGGCGGAGGCATTGGCCGTCGTTGAGCAACAAAGCGGATTATCCATTGCGTACAACGAAAACCTGCTGGATCTGGGAAAGGTGGTTTCCACCCCGAGCGGAAATCCCCTTTCCGAGGTTCTGCGCCTTCTGCTGGAGGATACCGGAGCTGAAGCGCGCATTAGCGGAAAGATTATCCTCATCGTTGAAAAACTGAGAACTGCCCCCCCATCCTCGCCTGAAACGTACTCCGGTATCGTCCGTGACAGCGCCGGGCCGCTCGCCGGGGCCGTCATTCAGGTTCAAGGAAGCGGGACGGCCGTCATCTCTTCCGTGGACGGTGCTTTTTCCATTGAGGCCGTCAAAGGGAGCGTGCTCGTCATCAGCATGCTCGGCTACAAAGACGCCACCTACACCACTGGCACCCGGACCCAGGGCATCATCATCGAACTCGTTGACGACGCCATCATGATTGAAGAATCCGTTGTCGTGGGTTATGGCTCGATGCAGCGGCGCGACATCACCTCCGCCATCTCCACCTACAAGCCCTCCGAAGAAGGAGAACGGCAGGTGCTGAGTCCGGATGCCATGCTTCAGGGCCGCATCCCCGGCGTTAACGTAACGGCAGCTTCCGGAACCCCGGGCGGCAAGACGCGCGTAAGTATCCGCGGTATCGGCTCCCTGACGGCAGGAAACGAGCCGCTGTATGTGATTGACGGCGTTCCGATGAGTAACACATCTGGAGATGCCGGAGCCTACGGCGGAGAATCCCTTTCGGGCCTGTCTGATATCAATCCGGCCGACATCGAATCCGTCCAGGTCCTGAAAGATGCAGCCTCAGCCGCCATCTACGGCTCCCGGGGCACGAATGGCGTCATCATCATCACCACCAAGAAAGGAGCGAAAGGCGCACCGAAACTGAGCGCCGACGCATCCTACGGATTAAGCTGGCTGCCCAACCTGTCCAAGCTGAAAGTCGCCGATGCCGATCTGTATCTCGAGGTCCAGAACGAAGCGATTGACAACTACAATCTGCAAACCGGCAGCGCCGTTGCCCGGCTGGAGAATCCCTATCCCGGCAAGCCGCAGTTTGACTGGATCGACATGGTTTTTCGCGTAGCCCAGAGCTGGAACGCGTCCGTCGCCGTTTCCGGCGGTTCTGATACGAGCAATTATTATATTTCCGCGAGTGCCAAACAGAACGAAGGAGTCGGAATCGGCAGCCTGTATGAAAAGTACTCGGTGAAAGCCAATGTCAACAGCGACGTCAAGCCCTGGCTCTCCGTAGGTGCCAATCTGAGTTTCAATTACACGAATGCCAACCGCGTCCCGGACGGTTCCATCGGTACTTCGATGCTGACCCACGGTCTTGAGCACCGCCCCTGGGACACACCTTTCAAGCCAGACGGTTCCTACACCATCATCAACGCGGAACTGCTGCATTATAATCTGCTCCAGGCCATCAATGAGCAGAAGGTTTACAACAAGACCTACCGGACCTACGGATCGGCCTATGCCAAGTTCAACTTCACGCCGAATCTCCATTTCAAAACCAGTTTCGGCGGTGATTTCATGGCGGCAGAAGACCATGTCTATTTTTCATCCGACCACATGTACGGCAACTCCGTAGGTGTGCTGACCGATTCCAGAAAGGATTTTACCTCCATCGTCATCGACAACATCCTCGATTTCCATCACGATTTCGGCGGTTTGGCTTTCGATGCCATGTTGGGCCATTCCTTCCAGTTGGATAACACCTCGACGGCCAAGCAGAAAGGCCAGGGCTTCCCCTCCAAATCCTTTGACGTCAATTCCGTCGCCGCAGAATTTCCGGAGGTGACCAGCGGCCTTTCGACCTGGGGTTTGCAATCCTTCATGATGCGATCCACCTTAAACTGGAAAAACCGCTATTTGCTTACAGTGAACGCCCGTTATGACGGTTCATCGAAATTCGCTCCCAAACACCGCTACGGTTTTTTCCCGTCGGTTTCGCTGGGATGGAACCTGTCTGAAGAGCCTTTCTGGACATGGAACGGAACGAATGCTAAAATCCGCGCCAGCTACGGTGCGACGGGCAACCAGGGAGGCATCGGTACCTACGCCTACCAATCCCTGGCCAACGGCGGCTACAACTATTTGAACCAGAACGGTCTGGCTGTCATGACCCAGGGAAACCCCGATCTCGAATGGGAGAAGGCTGACCAGTATGACTTTGGAACGGACTTGTCCTTCTTCTCCGGTGCCCTCACCATCACGGCCGACGCCTTCCTGAAGGACACCCGCAACCTGCTCTACAGCAAGCCGGTATCAGCAACGACCGGGTTTACCAATTATACCTGTAACATCGGTTCCATGCGCAACAAGGGTATTGAGCTGGCCATCGGCGGCAATCTCGGCAAACGGGACTTCCACTGGAAGGGCGATTTCAACATCTCCTTCGTCCGCAACGAACTGACTTCCCTGATCGGGGATGACGAGATTCTCCGCACCGATGATTATCATGCCTTGAAGGTCGGCGAAGAAGTCGGCGCTTTTTACCTGATCAAGATGAACGGAATCTACCAAAGCGACGAAGAGGTTCCGACCTATCTGTATGACAATTACGGCGTCCGGGCCGGCGACTGCATCTACGAAGATGTTAACGGGCCGGAGGGCAACGGTCCTGACGGCGACATCACGTCGGCCGACGACAGCCAGTTCGTCGGATCGCCGAATCCGAAATTCACCGGCGGTTTCAGCAACAGTTTCACCTGGAAAGGATGGGATGCCGGCATCTTCTTCACCTTCTCCTATGGCGCCAAACTCTATGAATACTGGACCGGCGGTCTCCGTCTCGGAAACGGTAACTGGCCTGCCCAGGAATCGGAAGCCCTGGCCCGCTGGACCGGCCCCGGAACCAGCAACAGCGTTCCGCGAGCCATCTACGGTTACACCTGGAACTCCACGATGTTCAAGACCACACGGTATCTGCATGATGCCTCCTACCTGCGACTCCGGAGCATCTCATTGGGTTACACCTTGCCGAGACGGCTCACATCGCGCATCGGCGTTGAAAAACTCCGTTTCTACATCCAGGGTGACAACGTGTGGCTCTTCAGCCCCTTCCGCTTCCTCGACCCGGAGGTCAACACCTCGCTGAACGCAACCAAGATGGGCCTCGACTGCATGTGGATCCCCCAGCCCCGTTCCTGGTCTTTTGGTGTCAATCTTAAATTCTGAGCGTTATGAAAAACAAGATATTACGGCTTCTTGCGGCAAGCGCAGCCGTGATCCTTCTGCTCGCCTCCTGCGACAAATATCTCGACCAGTATCCGCATAACGGCGTCTCCAGTGACAACCTTACGGATGAGGATGCCGAAATGCTGATGATCGGCGTGTACAACATCGCCCAGTATAAACCGACCTTCAACGGATGGGCCATGTTCGACATCATCGGCGGTGACATCATCCGCCCGGGTGCTACTTCGACCAATACGCCCGCCCTCGTGATCCAGGGCGCCATCTATCCCGACGGAAGCATGGTATCGGGTCCGTGGAACGGCTATTATGCCGGTCTTTACCAGATCAATTATTTCATCCAGGCGGTGGAAGGACTTCCCGCCTCGGCGAAGAAGAATGAGATGCTCGGTACCGGCCATTTCTTCCGCGGTCTCTACTATTACAACCTAGTTACCCGCTGGCGTTCCGTCCCGATTGTAACGGGGCCGATTACGGACGATGTCCCTCAGGATTCCGAGGAGGACTGCTGGGATTTCGTCGAAAACGAATTCAAGCTGGCCGTAGCCATGGCTCCGGATTTCACCACGAAAAACTATGTGTCCAAGGACGCAGCCAAGGCACTGCTGGCCCGGACGTATCTGGCCCGGGGCAAAAAAGCCGAGGCCGCCGCGCTGGCAGAGGATCTGATCACTTGCGGCCGTTTCGCCCTCGCCGACTTTACGGACATTTTCCGCGGGGTTGCAAACAAAGAGGAAATCTTCACCTTTGCGAACCTCCTGGAAGAAGGGAGCTACAACATCGGTTCCTATTATTATACGAAGGAATCGCCGGTTGGCGGCAGCTACACGTTCTGCCCTACGCAGGAAGCGATGGATATGTTCGAGTATATCGACAAGCGCCGGACGGTCTCTGTCGATATCCAGGGCAGCAATAATGTCGTGAATAAATATTGCCAGGGCGACGCCGGCCATGATCCGATCTATATTACCCGCCTTGCGGAGATGTATCTGATCAGCGCCGAAGCGCAGGGCCTGGCCCTCGGTATTGACCGGCTCAATGAGTTGCGCCGTTTCCGTGGTCTTCCCGACGTGGCGCCTGCGAATGAAGCGGCTTTTCTGGATGCCGTGCTTAACGAGCGGCGCCTGGAGTTCTTCGGTGAAGGCTTCCGCTGGTTCGACCTGGTGCGTACCGGGAAATATGAAACGACGGTAGGTGTGGATACGAAATTCACGGTATTCCCAATCCCCTCCCGCGAACTGACTTTGAACAAGAAACTGACGCAGAATCCTTTATGGGTCGCTGCGGATGAAGAAAATGATACGGAGGAATAGCAAGATGAGAAAAGTATCCTTTATTCTGATCCTTTCTTTCTGGCTTCCGGCGCTATTTGCCTGTCAGAAACTTCCGACCGGTCCGGATGACATTCCGGATACCCAATATAAACCTCGTACAGAGCTGGGAAGGATGGTAGCGAAAGCCGCCTCTGTCGGTCATATCTATGCAGATACGAGCTTCGTCATTGCCCAAGGTGTAGATGAAACCGATATTCATCTGCAAACAACCCTGGCTAAAGTCGAGCATGTCTTTATCCTTCGGGTTGACCTGACGACGCCCGGCTTGAAGATGAAGGTCGGGATGCCCTTCGACCAGGATTCCTACGTCATCGGCAGCCGGCAGACCCCTTCCGACATGATCGAATACGTGGACAAGCCCGGGCAGCGGGTCGTCGCCGTCGTCAATGCCGACTTCTGGGATACCTCCAACGGAAAGATCCGTGGTCCGATCCACCGCGCCGGCCGGGTACTCAAAAATACGTTCGTGTACTCCTCCAAATTGACGGACCAGGCCATCAGTTTCTTCGGCCTGGACTTCGACGGGAAACCGGTCATCCGGGATACGGTCACCTACCGGACAATGGCTACTGACCTTCGGGATGTAACCGGAAGCGGCGTCATCGTCCTGCAGAACGGCGAAGTCCCCGGTGACTTCTCCGGCTATTCGACCAACCGCCATCCCCGTAACGTTGTCGGCTATACGGAAGACGGCAGCACGGTCTATTTCATGATCGTGGACGGCCGCCAGCCGCTCTGGTCGGACGGAATGCTCTATTGGGAGATGGGAGAAATCATGAAGAGCCTCGGCTGCAGCTGGTCTTCCAACCTGGATGGCGGCGGCAGCGCACAGCTGGTGATCCGTCACCCTTCAGCCAATATCTATCAACTCAGAAACCGGGCTTCAGACGGCGCCCAGCGTCCGGTCGTGAACACCTGGATGGTAACCGTGAATGAGCCTTAGCCATGAAAAAGTCACTTTCATATTTCCTCCTCATGGCCCTTGGCGCCATGTTCTGCGTTTCCTGTCAGGATAATGAAACGGATGCCGGCCAGGAGGCCGCACCGAAGGTCCTTTCCCTGATTCCCAAGGCCGGCAGTGCCGGTACGCAGGCTGTTATTTCCGGATACGGTTTCTCCGAGCCGGTGACAGTTGACGTGGACGGGATCCCTGCCACAGTCGGGGAAGTCACCGTTGACCGGATCCATATCGTCATGCCGGAGCATACCAACGGCGAGGTTGCCGTAACCGTCACGGTCGGAGAATTCGTCATGGAAGGCCTCAGCTTCCGCTATGCCGATCCCCTGCCGCCGGAAAGCATCGCCATCAATTCGTATAATCCGTCTTCGGGAGTCAGGGGTGACCGTATCTCCATCTACGGGCAGCTCTTCCCGGATGAAATCTCCCGCAATAAGGTGACAATCAACGGGAAAGAGGCCGTTATTGAAAAAGCGAATGCCTCCCGCCTTGTCGTGATTCTTCCGGACAATCCCGCCGGTCAGTATCCTTTCGTCCTGACTGTGGACGGCAAGGAGACCATCACCGGACCGTCATTTACCTATGAAGCCCTTCCGGAACTGACGGTGGAATCCGTCTCACCAAACAGCGGAACCGCCGGAGATATCGTGACCCTCAAGGGTATCTGCTTCAGTCCGACTCCCTCCGAGAATATCGTAACCCTGAACGGTGTACAGGCGACCGTACTCAGTGCTTCCTCCACCGAACTCAGCATCGAAATCCCCGAAAACCCGTTAGGCTCCTACCCTGTCGTCGTTACGGTTGGAGATAAAACCGTAGAAGGTCCTGTTTTCCTCTACGTCTCCAAGACCCATACCTATACGGTCAAGACCATCAGCGGTTCGGCAGGCCGGGCAGCGGATACCGAGACTATCGTTGACGGCGTATCCACCGTCGCCAAATTCCGCCAGCCTCGCGGCGTGGTCTTCCTGCCCGATGGCCGTCTCGGAATCTTCGACAACGGCAACAACGCCCTGCGTTTCCTGAATCTGGCTTCCTGGGAGGTGAGCGGATCCTCGACGGCCGCCAAGGGGCTGCTCAACGCGGCCTGGCGTGGCTGCATCCACGGGGACTGGATTTATATGGCCAGCAAGGGCAACAACAAACTGGTGCGGCACAACTACAAGACCGACGTCGCCGAGGTGATTACCAGCAATTTCACCGGCACATCACCCATGGACGTCTGCTTCGATACGGAAGGCAACGCTTATGTCCTCGTCCGCGACGGCTCCAAGGCCATCTTCAAGGCCCCGGGCGGCGACTTCGCCAACATGGCGGTCTTCGCAGAATTCAGCAAGGGACCGCTGGCCATGGAATTCGCCCCGGACGGCACCCTGATCGTGTCCACGATGGGCTGCCAGATTATCGGCGTGAAGCCGGATGGCGAGCAGTTTGTCATCGCAGGTGTCTTGGACGGCAAGGCGGATGATCCCGGAACTCCCGGAGAGCCGCTGACCGCCAAGTTCGGCTCCAACCTCTTTGGCATCACGGTCGGTCCCGAGGGAGAAATCTATGTGGCCGATGACTCCTTCAAGGTAATCAAACTGATCTCGCCTGGAGAGCACGGTTATGATGATGCTGTTATTTCTACGATAGCCGGTACGTCCGGTCAGAAGGGAAAGACGGACGGGGTCGGCGCCGAAGCCCGGTTCGACACGCCTGGTGAAATCCGGATGGCACCTTCCGGCAAACTGCTCATCGTTACCGAATACAACGCATACACCATTCGTGAAATTGTGATTGACTAGTCATGAAAAAGATAGTATTTGTCCTCTGCTCCCTCCTTCTGCTGGCCGCCTGTCAGCAGAAGGACAGCTACAAGGCCCGGATTACAGACCTCCGGCTGGTTTCCGTCGATCCCAAAAACGGCTATCCCGGTGACCTGATTACCATCCTGGGGCGGAATTTTTCAACGGATCCTGCCCAAAACGAAGTTACCGTCGGCGGGGTCCCCGCCCGTGTGCTGGAAGCCTATAAAGACCGCCTGCTGGTCATATTGCCCCAGAATGAACCCGGCAACCACACCATTTCGGTGAAAGCGCCGTCCGGCGAAGCGGAAGGCCTGGTATTCAATTACCTGAAGATTCCCGATCAAGAATACCTGGTTTCCACCATCGTGGGGCAGCAGGGCGTCCGCCAATGCATTGACGGCGTAGGGACCGGTGCCGCCACCTATATGCCGACGGGTATCAACAAGGCCGCGGACGGCACCCTCTGGTTTACGGACCGGGGCGGAAACGCCATCCGGCACATCTCCGCCGACATGTCCGTTACCACCGAAGCGAAAGTGGAAGAAGCCGGCGCAGCCGTATGGCAGGGTGCATTTGACGCGGAAGGGAATTACTGGTATAACGATAAAGCCAAGGGAAAACTCTACCGCTTCAATCCGACGACGAGAAAGAATGACGTGATGGCTACCGGCCTGAACAATCCGATGAATGTCGCCATCGGCCCGGACGGGTTCATCTATGTCCCCTGTCGTAACGAGCTGACAGTCTATAAGTTCAACCCGGCCACGATGGAAAAGACCGAATTCGCCCAGATACCAGATGAAGGTCCCGCCTTCATCGGTTTTGACCCGAAAGGAAATCTGATCGTTTCCGTTCAGCACGGCTACAAACTGATCTCCATTGACCCGGCCGGCTTGCAGACCGTCATCATGGGGACCGGCGAAAAGAGCGAAACGATGCTTGACGACCCGGACGGAGATCCGCTGAAGACGAGCATCCGTTCCTGCCAGGGCTTCGACTTCGCTCCGGACGGAACGCTCTATGTCGGCGATGCGGCCTATCACTGTGTCCGTAAACTCGTTCCGGACGCTGACGGCAATTACGCGACAGGAAAGGTGGAGACCGTTCTCGGCGGGACGAAAGGCTATGCCGACGGCAAGGGCCTGAACGCCAAGTTCAACGAAGTGGACGGCATTCTGGTCTATGATGCCGAAACGCTGTACATCTGCGACTCGCAGAACTGTCTGATCCGTAAAGTGAGTATCCGATGA
>CAMZCW010000071.1 GCA_947305045.1 uncultured Bacteroidales bacterium
GAGAAGGCCCGGGTATCATGACATTTTCCCAGTTCCTCCAGCATGCTGGCGTTGAACTGGGAAATGCCGCCCCTGAGGGGGTAAAAACTGGACAGGAGGGCTATCCGCACTACTTCTTGGCGCTTTCTTTGGTCTTGATGTAAGCGGCGTTGAGCCCGGCAAGAAGGTCTTCCGTAATGTCCAGGGAAGGGTCTCCGGTAACTACGGGGGTGGACAGGACGCCACCGGCCGTAGCGAGGATAAGGGCGTACTGATGGGTGGCATTGTATTCCACCACATATTCGGCGATGGCATTGGCAATCTGGTTCATCATGACCTGTTGCTCTTCTGCCATTTCCTGCTGCTTGCGCATGGCGTACTGCTGGTATTCCTGCTGTTGCTGCTGGAGTTTCTGGTACTGGGCCTGGGCTACGGAAGTGGTGAGGAGGCCTTTGTCCACCTTGTTCTGGAATTCGGTGGCGTCTTTTTCCAGCTTTTTGCCGCGGCGGTCAATCTCCGCCTGGATGCCGGAAGTTTTGGTCTCGAACACGGAGTTGAGGTCGTTGGCCATGTCATAGCCTTCCATGACCTGGTCCATGTTGAAGTATACGATGCTGCCTGCAACGGCTACGCTGTCTTTGGCTGCGGTAGCCTGAGGAGCGGCTGTCTGGTTCTGATTGCAGGAGGAGGCGAGCGCTATGAGGGCGGCTGCACCCAAAACGATGAGAGTCTTTTTCATGTATTGTTGTTTTTATAAATTATTCAACGGTTTAGCCCGCAAAGTTAGTCATTTTTGCGGATTTCCCCAAGGTATGCCTGAATTGTTTTTTCCAATCCGTAATAAAGGGCGTCACAGATAAGAGCATGGCCGATAGAAACTTCGTCCGTCCATGGAATGGTCCGGATGAACCAGGCCAGGTTCTCCAGGGAAAGGTCGTGTCCGGCGTTCAGACCCAGTCCGCAGGCGCGGGCTGCCCGGGCCGTTTCCAGATAGGGGGCGATGGCTTTTTCCCGGTCCAGCGGGTACCGGGCGGCATAATCGGCCGTATAAAGTTCCACCCGGCCGGCCCCGCAGGCGGCTGCGCCTTCTGCCATCCGGGGATCCGGGTCGATGAAAATGGACGTACGGATGCCTTTGGCCCGGAACGTTTGGCAGAGGTCCGTCAGGAGGCTCTTGTTCCGGAGTGTATCCCAGCCGGCATTGGAAGTGATGGCGCTATGGCTGTCCGGCACCAGCGTCACCTGATCCGGCACCACCTCCAGCACCAGGTCCACAAAACTTTCCACGGTAGGATTGCCTTCAATGTTGAACTCCGTAGTAATAAGCGGCCGGATGGTGCGTACATCGCTGTAGCGGATATGGCGTTCATCCGGACGGGGATGCACCGTAATGCCCTGTGCGCCGAAAAGTTCACAATCCTGCGCAGCGCGGGCAACGTCCGGCACATTGCCGCCCCGGGCGTTGCGTAAGGTGGCAATTTTATTGATGTTGACACTCAGTCTTGTCATGGCAGATGCTTTTATATTGTACAAAAGTAAGGAAAATTCTCAGAAATGTGTTATTTTTGGCGTCTGATTTTATTTGTGCACATGAAAATAGGCTATTTCATTCTGAACGATGAGCTCCGTGGCGATGCCCGTTTGCATACTTTGCTGGCGGAGCTTGAATCGGCAACCTTCGAAGTCTACGAAATCCGTACCAAGTCGGATGTCCGCCCGGAAACGGACCTGGTCCTGTCCATGGGCGGTGACGGGACGTTCCTTTCCGCCGCGCATGTGGTGGCCGATATCGGCCTGCCCATCCTGGGCGTGAATTTCGGCCGTATCGGCTTTCTGTGCGAAAACCGGCCGGAGGCGGTGAGCAAGGCCCTTCTGGAAGGGGATTTCCGCATCGAGTACCGTACCGTGCTCAATGCCACGCTCAAGGGCCCGGAGGCGCGCCGCACCATTGGCATGCTGCCGTATTCCGTGAATGAAGTGTCGCTGCATCGCACCGGTTCGTCCGTGTTGGGCATTCATGTGAGCGTGGACGGGGAGCCCCTCCCCACCTATTGGGCAGACGGCCTTATCGTGGCCACCTCGTCCGGCTCTACGGCGTATTCGCTGAGCGTCGGCGGCCCCATCTGTATGCCGGATACCAAGGTACTTATCATTGCGCCTATCGCGCCGCACAACTTGAATGTACGGCCCATTGTAGTGCCGGAAACGGCCAAAATCGACATCTCTTTTGAATCCCGGGACGGAAGTGCCATCATGTCCACGGACAACCGGGTGGAAGAAATTCAGCCGGACTGGACCATTCATGTAGAGATGGCACAATTTTCGCTTAAACGCATCCGGCTCGCTGAATCCGGCTTTGTGAAGGCCCTTACTTCGCGACTGTTCTGGGGCGAGGACATGAGAAACATTTAATGCCATGCAGAATATTCCGCAGCACGTATCCATCATCATGGACGGCAACGGCCGATGGGCCAAAGCCCGTGGAAAAGAAAGAATTTACGGCCATTACGAGGGCGTGGAGAGTGTCCGCGCCTGCCTGGAAGCCGCGGTAGAGGAAGGGGTGAAGTACCTCTCGCTGTATGCCTTTTCCGAGGAAAACTGGGCGCGTCCAGAGCAGGAAGTCATGGGCCTGATGGAGCTCATGATGAAAGCCATGAAGAAGGAACTGGTTACCTTTATGGACAACCATATCCGCTTTGTGGTACTGGGTAACCGTGCCCGCCTGAGCGATACGCTGAACGCCACCATCGACGAGATGATGGAACTGACAGCTGCCAACAAGACGGCTACGCTCATCCTGTTCCTCAGCTACAGTGGCCAGTGGGATATCCTGCAGGCCATGAAAAAGGCGGCCATCGCCCTTTCCCCGGAAGCCTTTCAGAACCTTCAGCCTGCGGACTTCGCCCCTTATCTGGTTACAGCCGGTTTTCCGGATCCGGACCTGCTCATCCGCACTTCCGGCGAACTCCGTATTTCCAATTACCTCTTGTGGCAGAGTGCTTATACGGAGTTCTATTTCTCGGATGTGCTGTGGCCGGATTTCCGTAAACCTGAGTTCCGGGAGGCGCTGCGCGTCTATGCACAACGGGACCGTCGATATGGAAAAGTGAAATAAAATGCCTATCTTTGCAGGATTACTTTAATTGTCGAATGAGTTTTAAAAAGATACTTTGCACTGTTACTTTGCTGCTCGCAGGTCTTCTTGCGGGGGCGCAAGAGGTAGGCAGCAGCATTGAAGTCGATTACAATCATCCCAGGAAATACGTCGTGGGAGGGGTCGGCGTGGAAGGCAACCGCTATTTCAATGAGCACCAAATCCTGCAGCTTGCCGGTTTGCACCAGGGCCAGGAAGTCACTGTCCCCGGAGAGGATGTCACCGGCATTGTAAAACGCCTGGTCGCCCAGCGTTACTTTGAGGACGTGGCCGTGGTGGTGGATTCGCTCAGCGCGTCGGCGGATACCGCCTGGTTCAAAATCTGTATCCGGGAGCGGCCACGCGTCTCCCGCTGGACCTTCAGCGGGGTGAAATCCGGTGAACGGAAGGACCTGCAGGAGCGCCTGAACCTGCGTCCCGGCCGCGAGTATTCGGATTATGTGAAAAATACGTCGGTAGATATCATCAAGCGGTACTACAAGGAAAAAGGGTATCTGAAAGCGGAAGTGGATGTGCAGATGCAGCGGGATACCGTAATCCGCAGCGCCGTGCGTGTGAACTTTGCCGTGAACAAGGGCCGGAAAATCCGTATCAAGAAAATCAATTTCATCGGCAACGGGGAAATCAAGCCCATCAAGCTGGCCAAGAACATGAAGGAGACCCATGCGGACACCTGGTATAACTTCTTCAAGTCCAAGAAATTCAAGGAGAAAGAGTACCAGAACGACAGGAAAACCGTCCTGGATGCCTTCAACGAGGCCGGTTACCGGGATGCCCGCCTGGTGCGTGACTCCGTGTATTATACGCCGGACGGCAAGCGCCTGAACATTGACATGGAGTTTGAGCAGGGGAGAAAATACTATTTCCGCAACATTACCTGGACGGGCAACTCCGTATATCCCTCGGAGGTCCTCAACAATATCCTACAGGTAAAGAAGGGCGACGTGTATGACCTTGTCACCATGGAAAAGCGCCTGCATGGCGGCGGTAAGGAGAACGAATACGACGTTTCCAAACTGTATCGTGACAACGGTTACCTGTTCTTCAATCTTACCCCGGTGGAAGTAAACATCCAAAACGACTCCGTAGATGTGGAAATGCGTATATCCGAGGGTAAACCGGCCATCCTGAACGAGATTGTCATCAACGGCAACGACCTTACCAACGAACGCGTGGTGCGTCGTCAGCTCATGACGCGTCCCGGCTATCTGTTCAGCCAGTCGGATTTTGAACGCTCCATCCGTGAAATCGCCTCCATGGGCCAGTTCGACCCGGAAGCCGTCATGGGCCCCGGCGGATATTCCATCGTCCCCAACCAGATGAATAATACCGTGGACATTATCTATAACCTGAAGGAAAAGCCGTCATCCCAGCTGGAACTCTCCGGAGGTTGGGGCGGCAATACCTTCGTGCTCACGGCCGGTGTCAGCTTTAACAACTTCTCTACGCGCCGTATTCTGGAAAAAGGCGCCTGGCGGCCGGTTCCGCTGGGCGACGCCCAGAACCTGGCTTTCCGTTTCCAGACCAACGGCCGCTATTATACCACTTTGAGCGTCAGTTTCACGGAACCCTGGCTGTTCGGTAAAAAACCTACTTCCCTCAGTGTTTCCGGCTATTATTCCCGTATGACGGACTCCTACCTGGCCATCGGTATTCTGTCCACGGACAAGATGTTCGAAGTCTTTGGCTTCAATGCCGGTCTGGGTACGCGCCTGAAGTGGCCGGACAACTACTTTGTCCTGTATAACAACCTGAGCTGGCAAACCTATAAGCTCACCAACTGGACCAACAGTTACTTTGCGTTCAATGACGGTATCTCCCACAACCTGAGTTATACCGTTTCCCTGACACGTAACTCAACGGACCAGCAGATTTATCCGCGTACCGGCTCTGAGTTCAGCCTGTCGCTGCAACTCACCCCGCCGTACTCCCTGTTCCGGAAATACACTTATAAGGATGGCCAGAAGGTCCCTGTAAAAAGCTGGAAGGATGTGGACTATGACGACTGGACTGCGGCCCAGCGTTATAAGTGGATTGAGTATCACAAGTGGAAGTTCAACGGCACCGTTTATGCCAAACTGGTGGGAGACCTGGTACTCATGACCCGTGCGCAGTTTGGTTACCTGGGTTACTACAACCGTAACTGGGGCTATTCTCCCTTCGAGAACTTCCAGGTGGGTGGCGACGGCATGTCGGGTTACATGACCTACGGCGCAGAAATTATTTCCCTGCGCGGTTATGAGGACTATTCCCTGACCCCGCGCAAACTTACGCCCTATAGCCAGAATGGTTTGAGTTATGCGGGTAACGTGTTCGATAAATTTACGGTAGAACTTCGCTATCCGGTGATCCTGCAGCCGCAGAGCACCATTTTTGCCCTCCTGTTCCTGGAAGGCGGTAACTGCTGGAGCGACATCCGTGAGTTCAACCCGTTCCAGATCAAGCGAAGCGCCGGTGTGGGTGTGCGTGTGTTCCTCCCGATGATTGGCCTGCTGGGTGTAGACTGGGGCTACGGCTTCGACGGCGGCTCCACCGGAGGCAGTCACTTCCACTTTGTGCTGGGTCAACAATTCTAACACCATTTGTCATTTCGAGCTTGTCGAGAAATCTCATACAGAAACAATTAATATTTAAGGATATGAAAAAACTTATTGTCATCGCCCTTGCGGCCTTTGCAACCTTCACCCTTTCCGCCCAGACCCTGGGTAAGGTGAACTTCAATGAACTCGTGATGCTGATGCCGGAAATGGATACCGCACGCGAGGCCATTAACGCTTCCCAGAAAGAAGCGGAAGAAACCTACTCCGCCATGGTGGAAGAGTATCAGGGCAAGATGAGCCAGTACCAGCAAAAGCAGGCCAGCTGGACGGCCGCCATCCGCGAATCCAAGGAGCGTGAACTCATGGAAATCCAGAACCGTATTCAGGAATTCCAGCAGTCCATCTCCCAGGAGCTTCAGCAGCAGCAGGCTCAGCTCACCGCCCCCATCCAGGAGAAAGCCTCCAAGGCCGTGAACGAGATTGCCAAAGCAAAAGGCATCACCGTCCTGTTCGATGCCACCCAGGCGCTCTATTTTGACGAGTCCAAGGTGATTGATATCACGGCCGATGCCCGTAAAGCCCTGAACATCCCTGCAGACCGCACCCTGGAAAGCCTCCAGGCAGAGCTCCAGGCCCAGGCGCAGGCCGCCCAGACCGCCGCTGCAAAATAATTTTTGCCCATTCTGTGAAAAAAGAGGGTTCCGCACACCGCGGAACCCTCTTTTGGGTTTGCTCAGCGAAAGGCTTAAATGGTACCCTGCTCCAGCATGGCGGTGGCCACTTTCATGAAGCCGGCGATGTTGGCGCCCTTCACATAGTCCACGGTGCCGTCCGGCTGGGTGCCGTATTTGACGCACTGCTCATGGATGCTCTTCATGATGAAGTGGAGTTTCTGGTCCACCTCTTCGCCGCTCCAGGAGATGTGCTCTGCGTTCTGGGTCATTTCCAGGCCGGAGGTGGCTACGCCGCCTGCATTCACGGCCTTGCCGGGAGCGAAGAGGATGCCGTTGTGCTGGAAGAAGTGGATGGCACCGGGCTGGCAGCCCATGTTGGACACTTCGCAGCAGCACCAGCAACCGTTGGCCTTGAGTTCCTTGGCGTCCTCCTCGGAGAGTTCATTCTGAAAAGCGCAAGGCAGGGCAATATCCACAGGGATGCTCCAGCTCTTTTTGCCAGCGGTGAACTTGGCCAGACCCGGGAATTGGGTGGCCATATCCTCTACTTTATTGCGGTTGGAGGCACGCATGACCAGCATGTAATCAATCATTTCTGGGGTGATGCCGTCCGGGATTTCGCACACGCCGTCCGGGCCGCTGATGGCCACCACCTTGGCGCCCAGTTCGCGGGCCTTGGTGGCGGCGCCCCAGGCTACGTTACCGAAGCCGGAGAGGGCCACGCGGCATCCCTTGATGTCCTTGCCGGCCTTCTGCAGCAGGTGCTGGGTGAAATACAGCGCGCCAAAGCCGGTAGCTTCCGGGCGAAGGATACTGCCGCCCCAGGTACCGCCCTTGCCGGTGAGAACGCCGGTATTGTACTGGCGGGCCAGTTTCTTGTACATGCCATAGAGGTAACCGATTTCACGGCCGCCCACACCTACGTCGCCGGCAGGGATATCCTGGTCCGGGCCGATGCAGTTCCACAGTTCCAGCATGAACGCCTGGCAGAAACGCATGATTTCGTCGTTGGACTTACCCACTGGGTCAAAGTCACTGCCGCCCTTGGCGCCACCCATCGGCAGGGTGGTAAGGGAATTTTTGAAGGTCTGTTCAAAGCCCAGGAACTTGAGCATGGAAGGCGTTACAGCCTTATGGAAACGGAGACCTCCTTTATAGGGGCCGATGGCACTGTTGAACTGGATGCGGTAACCGGTATTGGTCTGTACCTCCCCGCGGTCATCGATCCAGGTAACGCGGAACGTGAAAATACGGTCCGGCTCCACCAGCCGTTCAACAATCTTGGCTTTCTCAAACTCAGGATGCTGGTTGTACACCTCTTCGATGGATTCCAGCACTTCCTGCACAGCCTGCAGATACTCCTTCTCCAAGGGATACTTGGCCTGAAGGCGCGCCATGATGTCAGTTGTTTTCATTACAAAAACGATGTTTTAGTGTTATGGTTAAAAATAAAAAGGAATTCGCTTCAATTCCGTTACAAAAGTAAAGAATTTAAACGAATATGTCAAGAGATTCTTACAAAAGAATCTTTTTGAAAATAAGATGATTTCTCGGGATAAATGCTTATCTTTGTCGACTAAACTGTATTAACCATTTTACATGAAAAAACTGGTAGTTGCGCTTTGTCTGGCATCGCTTTTCCTGGTTTCCTGCGAGCAGAAAACCAGCAAGGGAGAGCGTCTGCTGGAGAATTATGCGCTGGTAACGATTCCTGCTCCGGACCTTTCAGGAATCACGGATAATGGAAAAGAGGTCCTGAATCTGTATCGCTTTGCGGCAGACCAGGCAGATGCCATCTATTGGGAGCAGAGCTTTGGCCCCAAGTCCACCTTCGACAATTTGCAGGATCCTGCAGAGAAGGCCTTTGTCGATGTGAACTATGGCCCGTGGAACCGTATCGACGACCAACCTTTCCTGGAAGGGTACGGCCCCAAGCCGGAAGGCTCCCGTTTTTACCCGGAAGACATGACGGATGCGGAGTTCGAGGCCCTGGCAGATCCTGCCAAGTATAGCCCGTACACGCTCATCCAACGTGCCAATGACGGGTCCCTGAAGGTGGTGTGGTATCACGAAGCCTACCAGGAGCAGGTGAAAAAAATGGCCGATATCCTCCGCGCCGCCGCCGACATCACCATCAAGGAGAGTGTCCGTGGCTATCTGCTCAAGAAGGCGGATGCCCTTCTCTCGGACAACTATTACGAGAGCGAAAAAGCCTGGCTGGAGATGACGGACAGCAAGATGGACCTGGTAATCGGCCCCAATGAGACCATCGACGACGAACGCTATGGCCTCAAGGCCTCCTATGGCGCCTATGTACTCCTGAAGAACCTGGACCGCACGGCCAGCCTCCAGTCCCTGACCGCCCGTCTGCCGGAACTGCAGGCCTCCCTGCCCGGCGATGCCATCTATCACTCCTTTGTGCCGGGTGCGGAGTCCAACATTTTCTCCTGCGACGTCATCTATTACGGCGGCTACACCAATGCCGGCTACAAGGTCATCGCCATCAACTTCCCGTACGACACCCGCGTCCAGGAGGAGTTTGGTACCCGTACCATCCTGTTCGACAATGTCATCCGTGAAAAGTTCAATCGCACCGTGTTCCCGGCCGGCATGCAACTGTTCGAGGGTGCGGACTGCGCGCACCTGGACGCCAATGCCTTTTATTGGGGCATTGTCTTCCGCGAAGTGGCCAAGGGACTGGGCGTGAAAGAGACCATCACCGGAAAAGGCACAGTGACCGAGGCACTGGGTAATGAGGCCCTCACCCTGGAAAAAGCCAAATCCAACGTACTGGGCGCTTACCTCTGTGCCCGGGAAGTGGAAGACCACCGTATAGACGCCCTCATCATGAAGCCGGATGTGCTGGCCACCTTTGTGGCCAATGTCATCCGCTCCACGCGCTTTGGCTTTGGCGATGCCACCGGACGCGCCAACCTGATTATATACAATTATCTCGCGGAGCAGGGGGCTATTACCCGCAAGGCTTCCGGCAAATATGGCATTGATTATGCCAGGACGGAAGAGGCCATTGCCTCTCTGGGCGCCCAGATCCTGAAACTCCAGGCCATGGGAGACCGCGCCGCCGCCACCGAGTTCGTGAACAAGTATGCCGTAGTGGCCTCAGCCATCAAGGCGGACATCGTGAACCTGGAGCTGGAAAAGATTCCGGTGGATATCCGTTTCACCTACGAAAAATAAACATATCAATATATGATGAAGTTCAATGCTAAATATATGGTATTTTTGCCGCTGGTGCTGGCTATTACCATATTCCTGTGGGCCGTTCCGGTATCGTTTTTCGGGATTGACGCCTTGACGGTTGTTCAGCAACGTGTGATTGCCCTGTTTGTCTTTGCAGCCTTGATGTGGATTTTCGAAATTATTCCCAACTGGTCCACGTCGCTTCTTGTGATTGTGATTGCCCTGCTCACCGTATCCAACAAGGGCATCGGCCTGTTCTGTGATCCGCAGTATGGTACGCTCGTCCCTTACGGCCGTATCATGGCCTCCATGGCCGACCCTGTGGTGATGCTGTTCCTGGGCGGTTTTGTGCTGGCTATCATGGCCGAGAAATACGGCCTGGACGTGACGCTGGCCCGCGCCCTCCTGAAACTGTTCGGCACCAAGCCGGAAATTGTGCTGCTGGGCTTCCTGATCATGATTTCCATCTTCTCCATGTTCATGAGCAACACGGCCACCGCGGCCATGATGCTGGCCCTGCTCACCCCGGTCCTTTCCAAGCTTCCGGCCGACGATAAAGGCAAGATCGGCCTGGCGCTGAGTATCCCCGTGGCCGCCAACCTGGG
>CAMZCW010000072.1 GCA_947305045.1 uncultured Bacteroidales bacterium
GCGGCATGGCCTACGGCCTTATCCCCATCATTCCCACCTTCACCGTCACGTACAAGTTCTGATGAAAAAAGCATTCTACCTATTGTCGATACTGCTTCTTGCCGCCTCCTGCGAGATTCCGTTCCAGCTGGAGCAGGACGGGCAGGCGCGCATCTATGTGCAGGGCATCGTCCACAACGGCGAGGTCTTTGTCAGCACCCAGGTAGCCAATCCCGTAAGCGGGAAGCAACTCGGTCAGGTGCCCATAGACGTACGCACCGCCTTTGACGGGGACCGCTTCCTCCTGGAGGCCCAGGCCGATGGCATGGAAACGGCAAGTGGCAGCACCACGGTGCCGCCCCAACCGGACTTGGTGGCCGTTACCGCTAAAACCTTCCCCATCGACACGCTTACGGTCACGCAAGTTACCTTTAAACTGAACCACGCGCCGGCAGAGGGCGAATATTATGGCATCCGCATCCGGCGGGACCGGCACCTGGCCTTTGAAGACGGCACCGAGAAAGACACCACTTCCTACGCCACGCCCGGCTATATCCTCACCTTAATCGAGAGTGGCAGCTTTGACCTGGAGGACTTTATGCAGGTGAGCTTTGACGGCACACGGCTGGGTGGGGCCGAGTATCAGCCGCTCACCCTGGTTACCAGGAAGCAGTTCCGGGAGAATGAATATACGTTCTACCTGGGCTCTTTTGATGCGCAGCTGCTGGACGCCATCCGGGGCCGCATGCCGCAGGGCGACACGGGCGCTGCCGGCGGCGATATCGCCAGCGGAGAAGTGGGAAAGCAGAAGGACAAGAAGGAGGAGGTTGAACCCGTGGAAACCCACACGGAATATACCTTTACGTTCTACAGGCTTTCGGAAGAATTCTTCCTCTTTGCCAAGGCCCTGTTCCAGAGCAATTTTGACTTCTTGTCCAATATGGGCCTTATCCCCGCCAACTTTACCTGGAGCAATGTCCAGGGCGGTCTGGGCGTGGTGGGGGCCGTGAGCAGCGTCACTATGGGCCCCTACTGCTATGATCCGCTTCCTGAAGGCTCCGGTGAAGAAAATTAAAATAAATTTTGCTATTTCGGGAAAAGATGCTACCTTTGCATTCCCCAACAGGGGCGTAGCTCAGCTGGTTTAGAGCGCTTCAGTCACATTGAAGAGGTCATCGGTTCGAATCCGATCGTCCCTACTCAAAAAAGAGGCCTTTCTCAAGGTCTCTTTTTCTATTATACGGGGCCTGATTACTCGATGGAAACAGCCGGCCAGCCGTAGTCCTGGTAGCAGGACAGCTTAATGCCCGTGGAGTCGGCGTAGTCCCGGATGGACTGGATACGGGCCGCCTTTTTGGCTTCTTCATCGGACATGAGGGCAATCAGGGATGGATAGCGGTCGCCAAAAATGGCCTTGGCGGTGCGGGTGAAAGAACTGCCGTCCTCCACGGCGTCAAAACGGGTGACCTCAAAGCTGGTGTTGTTCTTTCTCACATGCATGCAGCCGGGATGGCTTCCGCCGGAAACCGCAAGGAGCGTGTCCCCTGCCTGGTTATAATTCTCCACCAGGAAATCTCCCCAGATACGGATGTCGTCCGGATTGCTTACATCGGCATCCACAATAAGGTTGTACGGGATGCAGTGCTCTCCAGGGGCGTACTGCGCGCCCAGCTGTTTCATATAGCGGGCAATCGCGGACATGTAAGTATCTTCCTCTGCGCCAGGCTTATAGGCGCAAATTTTACCGTCTTTCACCTGCACGTCCGTGAGGGCGGAATGGCCTTTGTCCGAATAGACAACGCGGTACCAGCCATCGCCCAGCGCCTCAATTTCCTTCACGCCGGACTGCTTGGACGGGCCGTCCTGGTAACCGGAGCGGAATACCCAATAGGAGTAGGTGTCCATATAATCGGCCTCCCAGATGGCGGCGAGGACCTCCTGGGAAAGAACGCTTTCCAGGTAGGCGTCCTCTACGGGCTTGTCGCCAAGGATATGCTCGTAAAAATCGGCAATCAGGGCCGTGTCGCTCTGCTTGGGCTGGCCGCATCCCAGCAGCATAAGGCCCGCAAAAAGGAGAATCAGGATTCTTTTCATTCCGCAAAAATAAGCATTTATGGGGTAATATCAAAAGGATATGGGCTGCGGGGAAAGGACTGGCCACCCAGACGGATTGCTACCGCAACAAGGTCCACCTGTGCTTTGTCTATTTTGAGAACAAAGCACAGGTGGACCCGTCAGTAAGGGATTATCGAATGCTAACGATTAAATCCAGCCCTTAATCTCATTGTAAATGAAGTTGGCCATATAAGTCATGCCCGCATCGTTCGGATGAACACCTGACACTTTGGGGATATTTACATTATCATAGGTGTTTCCTGCATTGTGGAAACTGACCGTCTTGATGCGACCTGCATACCCGTGATTTGCAAAATACGTCGTCACTCCCTTGATCCACGCGTCCTGTGCATCCGTCATGCCATCTCCGACAAGGCATACAATCTTTACGTCATCATGATCATTGAAGATTCTCCTGAGCAGTTCCACATAAGCCGGCATAAAGTAATCCAAATCCAGATCTGCGGAAGCTGTGGCGCACAATGCCTCTACCTCACCGGAAGCGGGACTGTATTGGCCCAGGCCTCCATCCTCGGAGTAATAATACTTGCCGTTCTCATTATAATAGTCTCCGGGTCTGGGGACATTGCCCTTACTGAATACCCTGTCGTTGGTCCCGCCATAAAGAATCAATACATCGGGGTCCCCTATCCCGCTTTCATCATAGCGGGTCAGGAAACACTTGGCCTTCGTTGATTTGATCGAATAGCTTTTACGAGAACCAACACACTCGAAATTCTCTTCAGCATAGGAAACGCAAGAGCCGGAATAGGAGATATTCTTCTCCAAGGTTGCACCTTCGAACATGGCGATCAGCTTCATCCAATAAGTCATGTAAACATCATTCAATGTTCCATAAGGATAGTAGGTCGTATAGCCCTGCGGGATGTACCCGGCATAGGTCGATATTGAATCGCCGAAGATGCTGAACTTGAGACCTGTAGGAGCGGGTTCAGGGGTAATAGGATCAGTCGGATTAACCGGATTGAACCAGAAGCGGGCCGGAACAAGAGCCGAGTTGGCACATACCCCACCCTGATCGTAACGGGCGGCATCATACTCCGCCTGTGACATATACAGGCGGCATTTCTTGGCAACAACAGCACCGGCAGCCTGATTGGAGTCCATCGCAGTCTGGTAGAACATATTGTTGCACTGCGTCTTGTCCGATATATGCGAGATGGTGAAATTGGGGCCCAGATTAATTTCTGTCATCCAGGTGCAGCCCATGAACACAGCCTTGCAGTATTGGAGGGACGTCGTGTAGGTGTTGCCGAATCTGGCGACCTTCAGGTTAGGACAATTCTCAAACATGAACTGCATGTTTGTTACCTTGGAGAAATCACAATCCCCGAAATCTACCGATTCAAGATTCGTACAGCCGGAGAACATTCTTTCAAGCGTAGCGCCGTCCGCGGTATCTACATTATTGAATGTAACGGTCTTCAGATTGGTGAAATTGCGGAACAGATAGTTGTTGGCAGCCTGGAGATCAATCTTGGACGCCTCCGTGCACACATAAAGGGTTTTCTCCTTGATATAAGCGAAGATATTGGTATTACCGCCATTCAAGCCACTTGAAACCGTATTGCTTGCCGTATTAAAATTACCGTCAAAGAGGGTGTGTGCCTTAATTACAGCATGCTCGATGGTGGTATTCGCTTCTGTTGCTGTACCCGATCCGCCTGCAATTTTCTTCACACGGCCAGTGAACTGAACCTCATCACCGGAGGTTCTGAGAACTGCCTTGCCTGTATTGGCCGTGAAATCCGTTGTGTTGAGCGTGCCTACAGGACGGACATGATTGCGCTGTATGGAGACAGAGTTTGCGGTTGTACGCTTGCAAAGTTGGTTATCCTCATTTACATAGGCAAGGGCAAGACCAACATTATACGTATAAGGACGAACGGCAATATAGTATGTGCCGGGCGCAATCACGTTTTGACCGGGCTGCGGAACCAGCGTGATACTCGTGCGCATAGTGGTTGGATCCGGAAGATTGACTGCTTGATTGTTGGTATTGAATTCGAACGTGCCGCAAATGCCCATCGTCGAGCCCTTTCCGCCTCCGAGATGAATCTCCTTGACAACAAGTCCGTCAGGCACCACAACTTTCACAAGTCCTACACAATTGTAAAGAGCGGCTTCGCCCGATGTGCCGACTACCTTAGTCGCACTCACCAGCGCATTGGGGTCTGCGCTGCCGGGAGTAGCCACCTGAATCTCAGGGATTGAGTAAGTTACCACCGAACCTTTTACGGTAATATTATCACTGAAAGGACTTACCAGGACATAAAATGCAGCGGAGGCTGCAGTACCCGAGAAGCTCGCCTTCGCACCGCCCGCCGACGTTTCAAAACAGTTCATGCTCGTGCCGTCCCACACGCCGATTCTATCGCCAGGCAGGAATTCTACAGCATTTCCATTGAGACTGGCCTTTGAGTCTGAAAGCTCATTGGTCACACTGAAAGTGAGACTGACCTTGGGATTCGTCTCAAGCATATCCTCCTTCATGCAGGAGAACACGGTTGCGGCACAGGTAAGTGCCAAAACACTCTTTAGAAAATTATTCATCTCGATTACTCTTACAAATTACCATATCAGATCAGAATCTTCTTCGAACGATTCCACAGAAGTTCCGTCATTCAAGCTCATGCATATCACAGAAGCTTCGGACAACATGATTGTCGTTGTTTCAGGAGCTTTATACTCCATTTTGTCAATTTTGCTAATTTTGTTCATTGTTACCAGCTATTATTTTAGGTTAATATGTAAATCCAATTCAATCCAGTTCCAGCGTGGCTCCGGAAACGATTCCCGAGCTACCCCGTGCTGCAACGGCCACAAAAATATCGCAGGTGTATTAATAAACCCCTTAACAAAAGGATTAACGGAAAAAAAACTTGTGTTGATGCATGAAAAATTATCGCGTGGCGTCCAAAAAGCCCCGGAATGCCGCGCCCACGTAGTAGGCCGCCAGATCTAGACTATCTTAACTCTTCGTCCTCAAAAAAGCCCGTTTTTAAGGATGAAAGGGGCGAAATGGGCATCTCGTCCTCAAAAACGGGGCAAAACAAGGATGAGATTCCGGGAGCGCTTTTCTCCCGCCTGCGGGCATTGCCGCGATTGCACGTAAACTTACGGAGAAGGCTGATTTTTTGCAATCGCGGCCAGACCTCTGACGACGCGAAAAGCCGGCTTTTGCCGGCTTTGAAGCGGAGGAAGAGGGATTCGAACCCCCGGTGCCTTGCAGCACAACAGTTTTCAAGACTGCCGCCATCGACCACTCGGCCATTCCTCCAAAAGGGATTGCAAAGGTAGTAAAAAATTATTCCTTTGCAAAGAACTTCCAGTGAAAGAGAATCAGATAGATAGCGCCCACGGTGACGCAACTGTCTGCAAAGTTGAACACCGGCTCAAAGAAAATGTGGCCGCCCAGACCCGGAACCCAGGACGGCCAGGTCCAGAGCGGGAAGTAGAACATATCTACCACTTTCCCTTGCATAAAGGGCGCGTAGGAGCCCAGCGTTGCCACCGTATCATAGGTGGACTCGCTGAAGATAAGTCCATAGCAAAGGCAGTCCACAATATTGCCGAAAGCGCCGGCCGTAATGAGCGTAAGGCCCACCAGGACACCCATGGGGACAGGAGATGGCCGGTCGGAGCCGCCAATGACGTCGTTCCCTCTGCGAACCAGCTTGGCTATCCACCAGCACAACACTCCGAAAAGCACCACACGGAACGCGGTGAGCAGGTACTTCCCTACCACCCCGCCGAAGGCCATGCCAAAGGCCATGCCCTTGTTCTCCACAAAGAGCAGTTGGAACCAGTTACCCAGCACCGGAATGCTTTCCCCAAGCGTCATGTTGGTCTTGACCAGGACCTTGATGACCTGGTCAATCACCACCAGCGTTACGCCCAACAGGAGTAAAGACTTCCCCTTAGACCACTTCATAAGATGCTTCGACTTCGCTCAGAATGACAAAGGCTTACTTGCGACCGGTCTTTTCAAGGATGGCTTTTCCTTCCACCGTGGTGGTGGCGTGCGGAACCAGACGCAGGCGCTCCTTGGGAATGAGTTTCCCGGTAACGCGGCAAATACCGTAGGTCTTGTTCTCGATGCGCACCAGCGCAGCTTCCAGGTTCTGGATAAACTTGTACTGACGCTGGGCCAGGGTACCGGCTTCCTCCTTGGAAAGTTGGAACGCGCCGTCGTCTTCTACCGTTTTGAAGGTAGGGGCTGTGTCCAGGATGTCGTTTCCGCCGGCGTGCGTCATCGCCTCCCGAAGGGTGCTGTACTCCGCACGGGCCTTGTCCAACATCTCGTTGATAATGCCGCGGAACTCTTCCAGTTCCTCGTCAGAATAGCGGGTTTTGTTCTGTTCTTCCATATTATGTCAACGTTTTACTATCAGTTTAATATTCCCTTCCGTCCATTCTACCTCCATTGCCTCTGCGGGTGCTTCTGCAAAAGGATGCAGGTCGATAGAAAGAGACAGTGTCTGCGCCTTCACATAAGCCCCGAAGGCAGATAGGGCATCTTGCAAATCAGGATCGTCCGAATATACCTGCGTGCCGATACGGTCCGTCACCTCAAAACCGGAACTCTTGCGCAGGTTCTGGATGCGGTTTACCAGTTCGCGGGCCAGACCTTCCCGACGCAGCGCCGGCGTCACTTCAATATCCAGCGCCACGGTAAGTGCGCCTTCCGAGGCTACCAGCCAACCGGGGACATCTTCCGAAGAAATGGCATAGTCACCGGGCGCGAGAACCACCTCTCCGCCTGGCAGCGCCAGCGTGTAGCTCTCCCCTGCTCCTTCTGCCTTCTGGATGGCGGCAATCACGGGCTGCTCCAGCGTACCGAAAGCGGCGGCGATTTCCTTCATGCGGGCGCCGTAGGTTTTGCCCAGCACCTTGAAATTGGGCTTGATGCGCAGGGTCATAATACCGGTGGTGTCTGCAATGAATTCCATTTCCTTTACGTTCACCTCCGACAGGATAATCTCCTTCACGGCCTCCAGGCAGGAACGGACCTTCTCCGAAATCACGGGAATCATCACCTTCTGCAGGGGCTGGCGCACCGGAATATTCACCTTCTTGCGAAGGGCCAGCACCAGCGAGGTAGCCTGCTGTGCCAGGGCCATACGCTCTTCCAGCTCTGTGTCGATTACGGCGGCGTTCACCTCCGGCATGAGCACGAAGTGGACAGATTCTTCGCTGCGCTCAGAATGACAGGTTAAATCCAGATACAACTGGTCCATGAAGAACGGGGCGATGGGAGCGCCCAACACCGCAACGGCCTTAAGCACCTGATACAGCGTCTGGTAGGCCGCCTGCTTGTCTGCCGTCATTTCGCCGGCCCAGAAACGGGCACGGTTGAGGCGGACGTACCAGTTGGAGACATCGTCACAAACAAAGGTTTCCAGCATACGGCCGGCCGATTTTACGTCGTAATCCTCATAGGCGGCCCGTACGTCCCGGATGACGGAATTGAGCTTGGAAAGAATCCATTTGTCCAGCTCCGAAGAATGAGACACGCTCGCTTCGCTCGGTGTGACAGAGGAACTGCTCGCTGTGACAGTTGTCATACCGAGGCCTTCATGGCCGAGTGTATCTCCCCACCCGTCGATATTGGCATAACGCGCAAAGAAGGCGTAGGTGTTGTACAGCGTCCCAAAGAATTTGCGACGGACATCGGCCACGCCATTCTCGTCGAACTTGAGGTTGTCCCAGGGCTCCGCATTGGTGAGCATGTACCAGCGGAGGGCGTCTGCGCCATAGGTATCCAGCGCTTTGAACGGATCCACGGCATTACCCAGGCGCTTGCTCATTTTGTTGCCGTTCTTGTCCAGCACCAAACCGTTGGAAATCACGCGTTTAAACGCAGGCGTTCCGGAAATCATGGTGTGAATGGCATGCAGCGTATAGAACCAGCCGCGGGTTTGGTCCACGCCTTCTGCAATGAAGTCGGCCGTGGCACCGAAAGCGGGCGATTGCAGGTTCCTGAGGCCTTCCTGGGCATAGGGCATGGCGCCGGAGTCGAACCACACGTCAATGAGGTCTGTCTCGCGCACCATCTTTTTGCCGGAAGGGCTCACCAGGTACAGGCTGTCCACATAGGGCCGATGAAGGTCTATCTTGTTGTAATTCTCCAGGGACATATCGGCAGGGTCAAAGCCCTTTTCCTTGAGCGGATTGGAAGCCATGATGCCGGCGGCAACCGCTTTTTCTATCTCTGCATACAGCTCCTTCAGGGAGCCGATGCACATTTCCTCCTTGCCGTCTTCCGTGCGCCAGATGGGCAGCGGCGTGCCCCAGTAGCGGCTGCGGCTCAGGTTCCAGTCCTGGATGTTCTCCAGCCACTGGCCAAAGCGGCCCGTTCCGGTGGAAGCGGGTTTCCAGGTGATGGTCTTGTTCAGGGCCACCATCTCATCCTTCACGGCGCTGGCCTTGATGAACCAGCTGTCCAGCGGGTAGTACAGCACGGGAAGGTCTGTGCGCCAGCTGTGCGGATAACTGTGCACATGTTTTTGCACCTTGAACGCACGGCCGTCGGCCTTCATCATCACGCAAAGGTCAATATCCAGCGTGCCTTCCTCCTCCACGTGCTCGAAATATTGCTTATAGCCGGCCTTTACATATCGGCCGGAATATTCCTTGTACGACGGATCTACCGTAGCGGCGTAGGCGGGTTCCATGTCTTCCAGGCGCATGAAGCGGCCCTGACGGTCCACCTGGGCCTGCGGATTGCCGTCCTTGTCCAGCGGCATGATGGCGCCGATGCCGGCAGCCGCAGCCACCCGTTTATCGTCCGCACCAAACGTAGGGGCGATATGGACGATACCCGTACCGTCGGAGGTGGTTACGTAGTCACCGGAGATAACACGGAAGGCGTCTCCGTCCGGTTTGAACCACGGGATGAGCTGATGGTAACGCATGCCAACGAGCTCCGCACCTTTCCAACTGCCGCCCAGCAGTTTCCAGGGAATCACCTTGTCCCCGGGCTGATAGCTTTCCAGCGGAACATTCTCTCCCTTGGGATTGAACCAGGCGCTTACCAGGTCCTTGGCCAGCACATAGATGGCCGGCTGCCCGGAATACGGGTTGAAGGAAAGCACACGCACATATTCAATCTCCGGGCCCACGCACAGCGCCGTGTTGGACGGAAGGGTCCAGGGCGTAGTGGTCCAGGCCAGGATATACACCGGGAAGGCATAGGTGCCGAACAGCGGCTGCGAGGCACCATCCTTGATTACCTCAAACTGCACCGTGGCAGTGGTGTCGCTCACATCCTTGTAGCAGCCCGGCTGGTTGAGCTCATGCGAACTGAGGCCGGTGCCGTCCGTGGGCGAATACGGCTGAATGGTATAGCCTTTATAAAGCAGGCCTTTGTCGTAGATTTTCTTCAGGAGATACCACAAGGTCTCGATGTAGCGGTTGTCGTAGGTGATGTAAGGGTCATTCATGTCCACCCAATACCCTACGCGCTCGGTCATGTTCACCCACTCCTTTGTGTATTTCATCACCTCCGTGCGGCAGGTGGCATTGTACTCTTCCACCGATACTTTGGTGCCGATATCCGCCTTGGTGATACCCAGCTTCTTTTCCACGCCCAGCTCTACGGGCAGGCCATGGGTATCCCAACCGGCACGGCGTTTCACCTGGAAGCCGGTCTGGGTTTTGTATCGGCAAATGGCATCCTTGATGGAGCGGGCCATCACATGGTGAATGCCCGGCATGCCGTTGGCGCTGGGCGGCCCTTCAAAAAAGATAAACTGAGGGGCACCCTCACGGAGTTCCAGCGACTTTTCAAACGCCTGGCTCCGTTTCCATCTTTCCAGCACCTCGCGGCCGGTTTCCGTTAAATCCAGCCCCTTGTATTCTTTGAATGTCATATTTTTTATCTAATTTTGCAC